>JAGWPQ010000181.1 GCA_028877045.1 Bacteroidota bacterium
GCAGTGCTTCGATCTTTTTATTACAGGAAACGATCAGCAAAATACCAATACCAATTAATAATATATTTTTTATCTGTTTCATATCTTATTGCTTTATGGATTAAAAGGATAGGTTTATATTAAAGCCATAACTGCGGGTTGTGGGCGTTTGTAATCCGGAGCCGCCATCCTGCGTATATTGATCTACATCCACATCTTTGTATTTGTTGGGGAAGAAGTATAACAGGTTTCTGCCCACCAGTGAAAAGCTTGCATGACGAACAAAAGATTTTTTGCCTAAAGCATTGTCCGGCAGATTGTAAGTAATGGTCACTTCTCTTAATTTGGTGTATGTTTTTTTAATGATATCCAGATCAGGAATAGAAGCCATACGTGTTACAAAAGGCTGAACCTGGCTTTTAGTAGTATTTTGAGTTTGAGACAGACTGCTCATATTGGTGATCTTACCTGTGATAGGATCTAAATTGATAGCAGCACCTGTAAGGTTAACACCATCACCCAAATAAGCAGCAATATTGGCTTCATCCGATGGACGGGCAACACCAAATGCACCCTGGGCGCTTTCGCTATGGCGACCACCTTGCAATGTTTTCTTTCTTACATAATCTTCCATTACACCGCCTACCATTCCATCAAATTGAAAACGAAGTGCAAAGTTTTTATAGCTTAATGTATTGATAGCAGCCCATTGAAAATCGGGATCAGCATGTCCATATACTTTTTTTGCCGAAGAACCCAGATCAGAATAACGCAAATACACACCCGATGCAGGATCGATCACCATTTTACCGTCGGGAGTTCTCACAAAAGCGTTGCCATAAACCAGGTCAACTCGCTCTCCGTTCTTCTCATAATTATTAGGGTTTGAATTGTTCACCCATTTTCTGACATAAGTAGAAAAGTTGCCGGTGATATTCCAGTTAAATCCGTTCTTATGCGTGATCGGTTTGGCATTTACTGTTACTTCCCAGCCATCATTGGTATAAATATTACCTGTTGTTAAATAAGAAGAATATCCCGAAGCAGATGAAATGCCCTGAGGTACGATACCGCTGTTTCTATAATGATAGCGGGTGATATCGAAACTTAATTTATTGTTCAACAAACGTATATCGGCACCAAATTCGGTGGATTGTCTGTCGGCAGCAGGTATAACACTATTAATGGTTTGATCGGTAAACTGTGCGCTGCTCTGATTGGTATAAGTTGGATTTAAAGAATATGTTTGAGAAAATTGATATGATGGCCCGCCATAAGGAGAATACCAGGTATATCCGTAATTTCCTGCCGGTGTAGAACTTACATTAGGCGAAAAGAAAGTGCTGGTACCACCGCTTTTACTGTCGGCATAAGAAGCTCTTAATTTTAAGAACGATATTATTTTAGGCAACTTAATATATTCAGATACTACTGTTGCCAAATTGAATGAAGGGTAAAAATAACTATTGGTATTTACCGGCATACTTGATGATTTATCAACACGTCCGGTAATGTTTGCAGTAACATAAGATTTATAACCCGCATCTAACGAATAATAAGCACTCAATACTTTCATGCCTGCATTATAACTGCTGCCGCTTAAAGGATTCAGCGAGTTAGAAAAAGCATAGATACCGGGTACATTCAGGTAATTGGTAGAAGTAAAACCCGAATTAAATGAAAGGCTTCTAACATTGCCGCCAATTAAACCCTGCAGATCCAAAAATCCCAACACATTGTTTTTATGATACCTGCCCTGCGCTTCCACATTCGATTCAAACAAAGATCTTCTGTCCTCTCTGTAATCGCCCATGCGAAGTTCTCTTCCGTAAACACCTGCCGAATAAGGTAATTTTTCCGAATTAAACATATCGTATGCAGTCATGCTTGGTCTTATCTGAAAATCGATGTTTTGATTTGCCTTATAGTTCAGCGACAAATAACCATACTCGTTATTCTGATAATGGCCTCTCAACCATTCGTACGACATGAAATAAGGATTATTATATCTATAAAATTCTTCGTATTTCTGCTGGATACCTACTTTGCCCGGCTGCCAGTAATTTCTCATATCACTCATTGCCCAGTCGGCACCGCCCCAGATAATAATATTATAAATAATACTGTTTGGCCCGTAGTTAACATCGGGTACGTTTGGTGTTGATTGCCTGCTGTAATTAAAGTAGCTGGTCAGGGTCAATTTGTTGTTGAACCTGTGAACGATGCTTCCTGTAAAATTCGCATTGTTCAATTGCGTGTTAGGAACAATACCCTGCTGATAAGTATTACCAAGCGAAAAACGAACATCTGTTTTTTCGGTAGAAGAACTTATTGCGATACTGTTAGATGACAGCAATCCTGTTTGTAAAAATTTCTTCAGGTTGTCTTTACCTCTGGCAACCCATGGTGTAGGCGCCACATGACCTGTATATTTGGTTCCGTCGGCATACGTAGTAGTATATGTTTGCGTTGGATCGTAAGCACCGTCATATTGAGGCAACAACTGACCTCTGAACTGCGGTCCCCAAACATCATAATCGTAGTCGTTATTACCAACCCC
>JAGWPQ010000182.1 GCA_028877045.1 Bacteroidota bacterium
ATTAGAACCTTCGAAATCGAACAACAGATTTTTACCTGCAAATTCCTGAATGATATTGTCTATTAAAAAATGGTTGGCATTCATTTTTTTTCCTTCATCGGTTGTTGCATTGATGATATTGCAGATGCGGCGATTATCTGAAAATAAAATGGCGGCCGATAAAATTTCTCCGCTTTTATTTTTTACCTGTCGGACGATGCACTGATTTTTTTCTTTCAATAAAACACAAAGCTTTTCAAATCGGTTATAATCATCTGCAGTAACATGCGCTATATTTTTTGCCTGCAATTGCTGATGCAGATTTAAAGTTTCATCAATGTCGTGTGAAATAAAATATTGCAGCTCTTCTGCATGAGTCTTCTTTATATTTCTTTGCAGGTTGGTTGAATAATTTTTACAAATGTTTTCGTAACCGGAAGAAAGATCAAGAATAAAATTGTTGCATTTTTTTATTGTATCAATGTGTTCAATGAAATTGTTTTTAAAATTGAAGAAGTGATTGCCATAGCTTGCAAATGCCTGTACTGCTTTGATTACAGCGTTGGTGTCAATTTCTTCATTACCAATTAATCCTAATTGCTGCATGAATGGCGGCGTGTACAAATAAGTAATACCAAATTTTTTTCTGCAAGGCAAAGGCATGATCGTTTTGTGATCATCAATGATCAATCCGTACCAATTATCAGCCATTGCATTCAGATATGATGAAGTGGAATAGATAAATCCGTTCTCGTTTTCAGCAATGCAATCATCCCATTTTATAAAATTGATTTGATGAGAGGGGATGATATTAATTTGATTAGACTGCATTTTTTTTGATTACACGAATTAAAGAATATAAAAACTAAAATCTAAAAAAAGAAAAACTAAATCGTTGATAATTTAAGAGTGATTGAATTTTGTTGACACATTAATTTAAAGCAACTAATTCGTGTAATTCGTAAAAATCCGTGTAATAAAAATCATTTGCCTTTTCCTGAAATCACCAGACTAAAAGTGTGCATGATGATCCTGATATCGAGTAATAAAGAAGCATCTTCGATATACATCAGATCGTATTCCATGCGTTGCATCATTTCTTCTACGGATGATGCATAACCAAATTTTACCATTCCCCAGGAAGTCAATCCGGGCTTTACTTTCAGCAGATTGGAATATTGAGGTGATTGTTGTACCAACTGATCGATATAAAATTTTCTTTCGGGCCGGGGACCAACCAAACTCATATCACCGATGGCAATATTCCATAGTTGAGGTAATTCATCCAGTCGCCAGGTACGCATAAATTTTCCCCAGGTTGTGATGCGTTCATCATGATCGCTTGATAATGCCGGTCCGTTTTTTTCGGCATCAGCATACATGCTTCTGAATTTATAAATGGTGAATGGTTTTTCGTTATGCCCGATTCGTTCCTGTTTGTACAATACCGAACCTTTGGATGTAAGTTTTGTAATGATGGCAATGATCAATAATACCGGCGATAATACTATTAACGCTGCTACCGATACGATCAGATCAAATAATCTTTTTAAAATACTTTCCATTACTTACACGATATTATAGTTGCACTCAAATATTTTTAAACAAGAATACTTGTGTTGCCCATTTTTTCCAAGATTTGATGTGCTACTTCCATTGCCAGCAAACCATCTATTTCGCTGACAACTGTTGCAGTATTATTATTGATGGCATTTACAAAACTTTCGAGTTCTAATTTAATGGCATTGGCTTGCGGGATCTCGGGATTGGCAACAGCGATTGTTTTTTTGCCGTTCGGAGTTTCTATGTCAAACGAAAAAACATTTTTATCATCGGGTTGTTTTAATTTGATGATCTCGGTTTTCTTTTGCAGGAAATCAATTCCCAGATAAGCATCTTTTTGAAACAAACGCATCTTGCGCATTTTTTTCATGCTGATACGGCTGCTGGTTAAATTGGCCACACAGCCATTATTGAATTCTATACGAACGTTGGCAATATCAGGGGTGTCGGTCATCACAGCCACACCGCTTGCCAGGATATTTTTCACATCGCTTTTGATCAAACTTAAAATGATATCGATATCGTGGATCATCAAATCCAGTATCACACTCACTTCGGTGCCACGCGGATTAAATTGTGCCAAACGATGCACTTCTATGAACATCGGATTCAAATTCATGTCTTTGATGGCCAGATAGGCAGGATTAAATCTTTCAACATGTCCCACCTGAAATTTTACATTGGCTTCTTTGATCATTTCCACCAACTGCTTGGCTTCTTCGATCGTATGTGTTAACGGTTTTTCAACAAAAACATGTTTGCCTTTTCTCACTGCTGCCATGCAAACTTCGAAGTGGCGATCGGTTGGAACAACCACATCAATAACATCGCACATATCCATCAGCTTATCCTCGTCCATAAACCGTTTCAGGCCATATTCGGCAGTAACCTGTTTTGCATTTTCGTTGTTGGGATCAAAAAATCCAACCAATTTAACGCCTTCAATTTCTTTCCAGTTATTCAAATGAAATTTGCCCAAGTGACCAACACCAAAAACACCTACTTTCAGCATAAACAATCTTTTTTATTCGGGTAAAGATAACGATTCGGTAAAGTGAAAAAGGGAATGATGTGAAGATGTGGAAATAAAACTATCTTAAAATTAGAGATAA
>JAGWPQ010000004.1 GCA_028877045.1 Bacteroidota bacterium
ACTCCCATTCATTAAAAGCTTAACCAAGCTTATCAAACACCCGTTTTTGAAAATAGCCTTCTCAAAAAAAACATGTATAAGTAATTGCATCATACTAATATAAAAGCATGAAACCCCCATCAGCTTATATCAGCAAAACGATTAGCCTGTTCATCATATTTTTTTCCTGCATCGTATTAGCAGGATGGATCTTGCATATCCCTGTTCTCACTACCGGATTTTTCAGTGGTGTCAGTATGAGATTTAATCCCGCTTTTTGTTTTTTACTATCGGGTATTATTATATACTTGATGGATGTGCCTGTAATAAACCGGTTCCGCAAAACAGTTATCATTGTTTTATCGGTAATAGTTTTATTTATAGGCTTGTTTACATATTTACAATTTGCATTTGGATTGGATTTTAGCATTGATGAGCTACTGTTAAAAGACAGGTTTACAGAGTTTCACGGACGGATGAGTTATATCATATCTTTTGATTTTATTGTGGTTGGAATTATTTTTCTTTTACTTCAGGGCAGGAAAGAAACTTACTTTCTTATTCAGGTGTTTCTATTCATCATCTTTTTAAACGCAGCACTTATTATCGTAAATAACTATATAGGTTATAGTTTCTTTTACAATATTTATTATCTCAACCATACAGCATATCTGGCACCAATTTTTTTATTTCTGCTT
The DNA here is from genome assembly GCA_028877045.1 of Bacteroidota bacterium. GTDB lineage: Bacteria > Bacteroidota > Bacteroidia > Chitinophagales > Chitinophagaceae > CAIQDX01. Next base: position 678 of record JAGWPQ010000004.1, read on the forward strand.
GTAATAGCCGTTATCAATAATAAGCAGTGTGCTGATATGAAATTTCCTTTTTCGATAAAATTACTTGGATTTTTTATAACATTTATTGTGCTGCTTTCTACAATACTTTATGCTGTTTTTGCAAATAACAAAAAAAATATTGAAGCCGACAGAAGGGTTGAACATTCTCATGCTGTAATCTTGGAAACAGAGAATTTGAAAACTAATATTATTGATCTGCAAAATAAAACAAGGGGGTTTATCCTTACAGGTAACGAAGCTTACAAACCTGATTTCAATATCAGTAAAAAAAGTATTGATAGTAGTATAAACAAACTACTGATACTTACCTCCGACAATATTCACCAAAAACCACGCCTCAATAATATTGATATACTCTTTGAAAAATATATTAGCAACAGGGAAAATTTAGTAAATATTCGCCTGCAGAAGGGTTTCAAAGAAGCTCAAAAAAAACTTTTAGACGGAGAAGGGCTCTCCTTGTCCAATCAAATATTTTCTATAATTGAGACTTTTTTGCAGGAAGAAAATCGACTGCTCAACGAAAGGAGAATCGCAAATGAAGTGTTCATAACAAACACTTCCCAAATTATATTACTGTTCACTGTCCTGATTTTTTTGCTGATCATAACAATGTTAATTGTCATCCTCAATTATCAAAGAATCAGAAATAAAAAAGAAAAAACAATACAGCAGAACCTTTCTCTAACAAATGCCGTATTCGAGTCAATTCATAATGGAATTCTTGTAGTTGATCACAAAGGGAAAGTCATAAAAGTTAATAACACATTCACTGAAATGTGGCGGATACCGGAAGAGATCATCAGATCGAATGATGATCAAACTTTGCTTGGTTTTATTTTGGACCAATTGTCGGAGCCAGATAAATTTATTTCGCAGGTTGCTGAATTATATAAACATCCTGCTGAAGAAAGTTTTGATGAAATTCTTTTTAAAGATGGACGCGTTTTCGAACGTATTTCAAAACCAATATTTGATGGAGATAAACCGTTTGGAAGGATTTGGTCGTTTTTGGATATCACCGAAAGAAATAAAGCAGAAGAAGAAAAAACATATCAGTTGTTGCATTATAAAATGCTGATGCATACATCGCAGGATGCTATTCATATTTTAAACAAAAATGGAAAATTAGTTGAATATAACGAAGCCTTTGTAAAACATCTCGGTTATACTGAAGAAGAAACTTC
>JAGWPQ010000183.1 GCA_028877045.1 Bacteroidota bacterium
CTAACACAGGTTGTGCAATATAATCATTTATAGCCTGAATATAATTGCAGCCGGGAGTATGCTGGCGGCGCATTTGAATGGCCATGTTGTTCACTACTTTTTGAATATAATCCGAATCAGGTTCGGGAGCTTCATCATATTCGAATGCAGATAAAAATAAATTGCAGGTATGGATGTTGTGCAGTTTTTCTTTCAACGCTCTCAGAACAGGAGCATATTTGCGCAAGCAATTCCATTCGTAAAATTCTCCCATGAACTTTCTGATGATTGCTTTTGCCTGCGGCACTTCGTCAATCCTTTTTTGCAAAGTAGCGTCGTTGATCTTTGAAAGATCATCCACATTTGCCAAAATAATATGATCTAATTCTTTAACAGAAGTTTCGATATTATTAGGAATAGACAGATCGATTAAAATTTTTGGATTACTGTTGATGAGCAAATCTTTTTTAATTACCGCTTCTTCGGCATTTGTAGCAACAATAATAATATCGGCTGCCGCAACCTGTGCATCTAATTCATTTATTGAAGCAGTTTTTAATTTTAATTCTGTTGCTAACTCAATTGCTTTTTCTTCAGTACGATTAATTAAAGTGATATTGGTGGTGTGTAAATAATCAACTAAATTTTTGCAGGTATTTTTTCCAATCTTTCCGGTACCCAGCAACACAATTTTTTTATCGGAGAAATCAGAAATATTTTGTTTTAAAAATTGAATGGCAGCAAAAGAAACAGAAACCGTTCCGCCGCTTAATGCAGTTTTATTTTTAATTTCTTTTGAAGATTGTAAAACAGTATTGAACAATCTTTCTATGAATGTACCGATGAAACCTTTTTCTCTCGAAAATTTTACAGCCAGTTTCATTTGGCCAACAATTTCATAATCGCCTAAAATTTGTGAATCTAATCCTGCACCAACTGAAAAAATATGTTCAACAGCATTTTGCCCTTGTTTTATGTAACACAATTCTTTGAAAGTATCGGCAGTACCGGCTGTTTCACTGCAAAGCAAATTAATTAAAATGTTTGCATCAGGAGCAAGCGCATAAACTTCTGTGCGGTTACAAGTGCTTAAAACAAATATTTCGTTGATGCCTGCAGCATCTGCTTTTTGAAGGATGGAATTGTATTGATCGGCGTTAACGGCAAACTGCCCCCTGATGGTTGCATCAGTTTTTTTGTAGTTGATCCCGATAACGAAAAATTGATTTAAGTGCATTGCTTTCTGCTTTTCAAATTCTTACGCAAATGTATCTTTCAGAGATTCCATAAAAAGATGATTTCCATCATTCCTGTGTCATTTGTCTGTCATGTTTAAAATTGAATTATCATTTTTTATTAATCATTCAACTTTTGATAAACATTTTATTTTATTTCCGACAGTTTTATGACAATCAATCTTTCCGAAACATTCTTGTTGATTACATTTGCATACTAAGCAACCACTATGCCAAAAAAAGTTAAGAAAGGAATATTGTTGATGAATCTGGGTTCGCCCAACTCCACATCCGTGAAAGATGTTAGAATTTATTTGAATGAGTTTTTGATGGATAAAAAAGTAATTGATATTCCTTTTTTAGCAAGAGTATTATTAGTACGTGGAATCATCGTTCCGTTTCGTGCACCCAAATCGGCAGAAGCTTATAAAACTATTTGGACCAAAGGTGGATCGCCATTAATTGTGCTAACAAAAGAATTACAAAAAGCTATTCAGGAAAAATTTGAAGAACCTGTTGAAATGATCATGCGTTACGGCAATCCCGATCCTGCTGAAGGTTTTGAAAAATTATTAAAAGCTGTTCCCGATCTGGAAGAAGTAATTTTATTTCCATTGTATCCTCATTATGCCATGAGCAGTTTTGAAACAGCAGTTGATTATGCTTATGAAATTCATAAAAAAAATAAATATAATTTCAAGTTAACAACGGTTGAACCTTTTTATAGTGATGCAAATTATATTGATGCTTTAGCAGCATCCATTCAACCATATTTAAATCAGGATTACGATAAAATTGTTTTCAGTTATCATGGTATTCCCGAACGTCATATCCGCAAAAGCGATACAACAAAATGTCATTGTCTGCAGGTGAATGATTGTTGCAATGTAGCATCACCGGCACATGCAACCTGTTACCGCCATCAGGTATTTGAAACAACAAAATTGGTTACCAAAAAATTAAATATCCCTGCTGATAAATATACACTAACATTTCAATCGCGTCTCGGCAAAGGATGGCTGCAACCCTTTACTGATATACGTTTGGAAGAATTGCCAAAAGAAGGTGTAAAGAAAATATTGATCTTGTGCCCGGCATTTGTAAGCGATTGTTTAGAAACATTGGAAGAAATTGCCGAACGCGGAAAAGAAACTTTTTTACATGCCGGCGGAGAAACTTTTACCATGATCCCTTGTTTAAATACAAACATTTTGTGGGTGGATGCAATGGTTAAATTAATTAATCAAAAATTATAAATCGCAAGCCGTAAATAGTGAATCGCAAGCTGCAAATCATACATCATACATCCTAAATCATACATAAATATGTATCTCTACTTAAAAGCATTACATATCATTTTTGTGGTAACATGGTTTGCCGGGCTTTTTTATATGCCGCGGTTTTTTATTTATCTCACCGAAGCCGGCGAAAAAAGTGAGGCAGAAAAAAAAATATTACGCGATCAGCTTTTAATCATGACCAATCGTTTGTGGTACATCATTACCTGGCCATCGGCTATTTTAACTTTAATATTTGGCGTAGTGGTTTTATTAACCGGTCCGTGGCTGCCAATTTTATTTTTACCCGAAGGAAGATGGCTATTGCTTAAATTAATTTTTGTGTTGTTGTTGTATGCCTATCATTTTACCATACACAAAATTTATCTGCAGGAAGCAAAAGGAATTTATAAATACACTTCGCAGCAATTGCGCATCTGGAACGAGGTAGCCACCATACTTTTATTTGCCATCGTATTTTTAGTAACCGTAAAAGAAAGCATCAGCTTTGTGTGGGGATTGATCGGTTTAATTGCCTTCATCATTATTTTAATGAGCGGCATTAAAATCTATAAATCGATCCGAAATAAAAAATGATGATGTAATTTTTTTGTTGGCCAGCTGCATAACTATTTTCAACAGCGGTTGCGTCGCACACTTCAACATTCTGTTCTTTTAGCATCTGTTTAAAATTTAATTTATTGGCAAACATTACAAATTAAAAACATGATAAAAATCATGTTTTGCGCTATTGTATATGAAAAATATGTGTTTTATATTACATCATGTTTTTGCAAAAAAATATAATATCATTTATACCCAGACAATTAAAAATCTCTCTGCGAAATAATATATCAAATCCCCTCAGTCTCTCTTTTTATCCCCCCAGATTTTCTTCAAATCCAAAGCTTTCAGATCATCATCTGAAATGTTCGGTTTCAAATCCAAAAGCTGCAGATCGCAATCCGAGGCTTATAGATTACGATCTAAACAGTACAGATTTGAATCCACGTCTTATAGATTTGAATCCAGGGCTTTCGGATTGCTATCCAAAGCCTGCGGATTACAATCTAAACCTTACAGATCATGATCTAAGCTTTTCGGATTTGAATCCAAAGCCTGAAACTGCCAATTTCAGGTTTAAGATCAATCTATTCCATCTGCAAAATCCCCCAAAAACCGCTTTCAAACAGGCAAAACCCCCGCCCCCCGATTCTCATGTTTTTTTCACCTTTAAAATACAAATTGTATGAGTAATGGTCGATTTCCAGGCAAAGAAGCTGATCTAAACAATTACTATCAGCTTGTTGTGCCTTATTTAACAACAAACGCTGCACGGCTAAAAATTGTGCCCGACGCAGCAACAGCACTTAACAGCAATTTTACAGCATGGAATGTTGCGTATCCGGCATCACAAAATCCGGCTACCCGAACGCAAACAATTACCGAAAGTAAAAATTTGGCTAATCAAAACATGATGAGCATGCTTCGGACGATTTTTGATGATATACCCGAATCGGTATTGACCATCGAAGACCGCAATACGCTTAACCTACATCAGCGTAGCAGCAGCCGTACTGCTGCACCTGTGCCAACCACCAAGCCGGTTGCATTAGTAGATACAAGCAAACATTTAGAACATAC
>JAGWPQ010000184.1 GCA_028877045.1 Bacteroidota bacterium
GCTTCCGTAAAATTTCCCTTCAATGCAGTGCGGATGATATTTGAAAATTGTTTTGGAAAACAATTGGCAACAACACTTATCACGCCATCAAATCCAAAAGAGATTTGTGGTACACTTAATTCATCATCGCCACTCACCACTAAAAAATCTTTTGGCCGGTCTCTGATGATTTCCATGCACTGGTGAATATCGTTGTGTGCTTCTTTAATACCTGCAATGTTTTCAACTTCATGCGCCAAACGTAAAGTTGTGGCAGCAGTAATATTTCTTCCTGTCCTTCCCGGAACATTGTATAACAAAATGGGCTTTGGCGATTCGGATGCCAATGCTTTATAATGCTGAAAGATACCTTCCTGCGATGGCTTGCTGTAATAAGGCGATGCACTTAATACAGCCGTTGCTTTTTCGAGTGGAAACGAATGCAGGTCTTTAATTAATTCGTTGGTATAATTACCGCCGATGCCCACAATGACGGGAACACGAAAGTTTACTTTTTCGAAAGTATATAATGCAATGTCTTTCTTTTCCTGCTTATCCAATACCGGAGTTTCGCCGGTGGTACCCAGCGTTATCACATACTCAACGCCACCATCAATGACATAGTCTATTACTTTGCCCAGTGCGTCGAAATCAACATCACCATTGGATTTGAAAGGTGTTATCAGTGCAACACCTGTTCCTCTTAATTTTGTTTTGAGAGACATTTTACTTTTTTTAAAATTATTAAATATGAACGCAAAATAAAAAAGCCTTCCCGTATTTTGAGAAGGCTTTAGTTAGTTTATGCTAAAATATACAAAACATCAAGCACCTTCTCGTTGAGAGATGTTCTTCTTGCTTGCATATTTCTTTATTAAATTCATTGTAAAACGAAAATAATGTGATTTTATATCAGCGCAAAATATTTTTTAAAAAGAATGTTGAAAAAATATTCTTCAGTACAAGAGTGCGACGCCACTACAGTTGATTATTATTCTGCTGCCGGCTCAACACTTAATTCCTCCCAAAAGCCCATCTTACAATATTTATCGATCCGGTCATTGATCCTTTTTTGCGGATCGATATTTTTTAATTCGGCAAGATTTTTTTCGAGAAAAGATTTTAAGATGGCAGCAGCTTCGGTATAACTCCAGTGTGCACCACCCAAAGGTTCGTTTACAATTTCATCTACCAAACCAAAACCTTTCATATCGTTAGCAGTTAAACGCAATTGCTCGGCAGCCACTTCTTTTTTATCCCAACTGCGCCATAGAATTGATGAACATGATTCAGGCGAAATAACCGTGTACCAGGTGTTTTCCATCATTAAAGTTCTGTCGCCAACACCAATACCAAATGCGCCGCCGCTGGCACCTTCACCAATGATGACAACAATGATGGGAACTTTTAAGCGGATCATTTCATAAATATTTCTTGCAATGGCTTCGCCTTGTCCGCGTTCTTCAGCTTCCAATCCGGGAAATGCACCGGGTGTATCAACAAAAGTGATAACGGGTTTATTAAATTTTTCTGCAAGGCGCATCAAACGTAATGCTTTGCGATAACCTTCAGGGTTAGCCATACCAAAATTCCGCAGTTGGCGCATTTTGGTATTGTTTCCTTTTTGCTGGCCGATGACCATTACTGTTTCTCCGTTCAATTGTGCAAAGCCACCAACCATTGCCTTATCATCTCTCACATTTCTGTCGCCATGCAACTCAACAAAATCTGTAAAAATATTATCGATATATTTTAAAGTATAAGGGCGGTCGGGATGACGGCTTAATTGTACGCGTTGCCATGGTGTAAGATGCTCAGTGATCTCTTTTCTTTTTTCGATGATGGCATCCTGCAATTTTTGAATGCTGTCGCTCATATCGATCTTGCTCTTCTCAGCAGTCTGTTTTAATTTTTCTATTTCCTCGTA
>JAGWPQ010000185.1 GCA_028877045.1 Bacteroidota bacterium
AAAATAACCCTGCAGTTTTCCATCTTCGCCCGGCGTGCCGTGAATGCACAACAATACTGCATCGAAATTTATTTTTTGTCCTTTATCAATGATCGAAAAATCATCACGATTGATCTCGGAACGATGATTTTCATCGACCACATACCACCAGCCTAAGGGATTGATATCAATTTTATACACATCAAATTTTTCTCTGTCAATATTATTGCCAACTGTGATGGCACTTTTATAACTGATGACAGCTTCACTGCTCAATCCGCCTGTAACCAATGCAATTTTTTTCTTCATGAATGATTTTTAGAGACCAAATATAATGATGAAAAAAGCGATGAAAAAGTTAGAAAAAATATTTCTTTTTGAAGTAATTCTTAAAAAACAAAAAGGTGAAGAAACTGCCTGCTTCTTCACCTCACGTTAACGGGAAATATCACCCGCTGTTACTCGATGTTGCCGTCTTGTAGCAACAATTATGATACATTAAAGCTACCAACAAAAACGTTTCGGTGCAAGCTTTTTTGAATAAAAAGTTTAGCACATTCTGAAACTGAATTAGCTGTGTAATTTTTCTTTTTTCGCCATTAATGCATCAACTGTTTCTTGATATGCTTCATCAGGAACACAACAATCAACCGGACAAACAGAAGCGCATTGAGGTTCTTCATGAAAACCCTGGCATTCTGTACATTTATTTGGCACAATATAATATGTGTCAACAGAAAGTGGTGCATTCTTTGCATCAACATCAATAGAAGAGCCATCCATCAAGGTATAGCTTCCTTTTACAGTGGTACCATCAGCAATTGCCCATTCTACACCACCTTCGTAAATAGCGTTGTTAGGACATTCGGGCTCGCAAGCACCACAATTAATACATTCGTCAGTAATCTTAATTGCCATAAATTTAATTTTGTTTGTGAAAATTTGGTTACGCAAAAATAAAATCAAAAACAATACAATAACATGGAATTACAAGAAAGAATTAATTTATTAATCCGGCTCGGACAATATATGCAGAGTGAAGATGCTGAATGGCAGGCAATAAAAGAACGTGCATCAAGAGAAAATCCCTGGTTTGTACCTGAATTTATTGAACTGGCCATTTCGAATATTTGTACCCAATTTTTAAAGAAAGATAACTTAGATTCATGGGCTGAAAGCTATAACCTGAAAGCATTTGAAGCAAACGGAACTTTAATTGGAATTGTGATGGCCGGCAATATTCCTTTGGTAGGTTTTCATGATTTTTTGTGTGTTTTCCTGAGTGGAAAACGAATGATGATCAAAGCTTCTTCGAAAGATGAGATCCTCATCAAACACATTGTAAAAAAATTATTGGAATGGGAAGAACCTGTGGAAGACCGGATCCATTTTGCTCAAAATTTAAAAGGTTGCGATGCATATATTGCCACCGGCAGCAATAACAGCAGCAGATATTTTGATTATTATTTTGGAAAATATCCAAATATCATTCGCCGCAACAGAACTTCGGTTGCTATTTTAGATGGCAACGAAACAACAGAAGAATTGAACGCCTTGGCCGATGATATTCAACTTTATTTCGGGCTCGGTTGCAGAAACGTAACCAAATTATATGTCCCAAAAAATTATGATTTTATTAAACTACTCAGTGCTTTAAAGAAGTATGAACACTTTTTGGATTTTCATAAATACAAACATAATTACGATTATCACCTTGCCATTGCGATGATGAGTAATAAATTTTACATGAATAATGGTTCTGTCATTTTTTCAGAAAGCGAATCTTTGTTTTCACCTGTAAGCCAGGTCCACTATGAGTTTTATGATGATGCAAAAAATGTCATTTCATCGTTACAAAATAATAATGATGTACAATGTATAATTGGTCATGGTTTCACTGCCTTTGGAAAGGCACAGCAACCATCACTAAAAGATTATGCCGATGGCGTTGATACCATGCAATTTTTATTAAGCTGAATTATCTTTATCAAATCCTTAACCAATTAAAAATGTAATTTTAATTTTACAATTACGATACTTATCGTAAAACATTCGTTAAATGTTTTTTATCATGAACTGACGATTAAACAGGTTCGTTTATTTGCATTCTATAAAGGCATAATTTTTGAATAAACAAAAAAAAATTACAAATGAAACTCAAAACAATTTTAGCCATTATTGGCATCAGCGCTACCACAGCCATTTTGAGTGTGTGGGCCTATGGCGAACTCGCAAAGTCTAAATATGCAGGAACACAAGAACCGGGTAAACTGCCTGTAAATTATGCAGGATTTTTTGACAAAAAAGGAAATGCAGAACAGATAGATTTTACGCAAGCAGCAACAGCTGCAACACCTGCCGTAGTGCACATTAAAACACGTACCAAAGCAAAACAGGTAACTAATAATCTACCAAAAAGAAATAATCCGTTTGGAGATCTTTTTGGCGGTGATGATTTTTTTGGTGATCTGTTTGGCAACAATGGTCCGAGAGTAATTCCCGAACAACGTGCAAGCGGTAGTGGCGTGATTATCAGCGAAGATGGATATATCGTAACCAATAATCATGTTGTTGACGGTGCCGATGAATTAAATATTACACTTACCAATAAAAAAACGTATAAAGCAACGGTTGTTGGTACCGACCCCAGTAGCGATTTAGCGGTATTAAAAATTGATGCAAAAGGTTTACCGTACTTAGTGTATGGCAATAGCGATGAAGCGAAATTGGGGCAATGGGTATTAGCTATCGGTTATCCGCTAACCCTTGATGTAACTGTTACTGCTGGTATCATCAGCGCAAAATCAAGAAGCATTAATATTAATGACAGACAAAGTAAAACACCTGTAGAATCCTTTATCCAAACCGATGCTGCAGTTAACCCAGGCAATAGCGGTGGTGCATTAATTAATACTAATGGTGAGTTGATCGGGATTAATTCGGCCATTGCTTCACCAACAGGTTCTTATGCCGGATATTCTTATGCTATACCGGTAAATATTGTAAAAAAGATCGTGAGTGATATTATTAAATATGGTACAGTTCAAAGAGCTTTCATTGGTGTATCCTATGCACAGGAAGGATTAAGCGATGAACAGAAAAAAGCCAACGGAATAAAAGATGGTGATGGAATTTTTATAACTGATGTTCCCGAAGGTGGTGCAGCAAAAGCTGCGGGTATTAAAAAAGGAGATTTTATTACAAAAATAAATGGCATAAAAGTTAATTCAGGTCCTGAATTACAGGAACAGATCGCAAATTTTAAACCGGGTGATAAAATAAATATCACAGTTAACCGCGATGGAAAAGAAAACACATTTGGTGTTATTTTAAAAAACAAAGTCGGAAATACTGATGTTGTGAAAAACACCTCTGCTTTAGAAAAACTTGGTGCCGATTTTGATAATGTAGATAAAAAAATGGCTTCTGCAAATGATATAACCGGCGGTGTTGTTGTTAAGAAAATTAAAGAAGGCCCTCTTAAAAATTCGCGTATGCAGGAAGGCTTTGTAATCACAACAGTAAACGGTGTTGATATTAAAAATCTCGAAGAATTAAAAGAGGCTTTAAGTAATATCAGAGGAACAATCTATTTTGAAGGTATTTATCCCGGCTCTCCTGAAACATATCGTTACCCCGTAAAATTAGATGATGAATAAAAGATTTTTGCCATAGAAATAATCATAAAAAAAGCCTGATAAATGTTTATCAGGTTTTTTTATTAATATCAATTCAATTAGCTAAAGAAATAGCATACACCAAACACAGTCAGCATCTTCGACTATCAAAAGAATAATTGATAACGGCATTGACCTTAAAAAAATGATTATTTTTAAACAAGTTAAATTCTCAGAGAAATTATAATTGATTAAAAAAATTAGATACCCTGTTAAAAAATCTCTTCTTGAATAAGAAATCAATCAACAAATAAAAAAAATATCTATAGATTTTTTATTAATGAACTATACCGGCAAATTTTTATCCACATCAAGAACCCGAAATACAGATGAATGTTCAGTATTAAATAATACCTGCTTTTTGTGAATTACTTGTTTACAAATTCATTTCCAACTTCATCAATATTTTTCTAAAAAAGCAGCTTTCGGGATAATCAACCACTAATTAAAAGCTGAAAAAAGCAAAAAACCTCACTTTCTTAATAAATCAAAACATTTTGTTAATATAATCTTGCAATTATAAAGGGATTATTCGTTTTATTTGCATTGAAAATTTAACATTATGCTTAGTAAAAAAATTTTAACACTATTTTTGGCTGTTTGCTTTACAGTCACATTAATGGCACAAGAAACTACTTCTGAAATTCAGGGTGTGGTTTCTGATGGGAACAATTTAGTTGCAGGCGCAGTGATCACCGCAACCCACAACCCAACCGGTACAAAATATGTTACCACAAGCCGTAAAGACGGTCGTTACAATTTACCAAACGTAAAAGTTGGAGGACCCTACACCATTACTGTATCTTTTGTTGGTTACAAAATCGAAAAACAAGAAGGTATCATACTTGCACTCGGACAAGAGTTTAAAGCTGACTTTTCTTTAGAATTAACAACCAATAATTTAGCTGATGTTACAGTAAAAGCAATACGAAATGATAAAGTATTTAACAATAACCATACAGGTAGTCAGGAAATAATCAGCAGAACACAAATAGAACAATTACCTACAATCAACCGTTCTATACAGGACTTCGTAAAATTAGAACCAACTGCAAATGGTTTAAATATTGGAGGACGCAGCAGTCAGTATAATAACATGACTGTGGATGGTGCTAATTTTAATAACAGCTTTGGTTTAGCCCCGGTATTAGGTGGCCAAACCAATTCTCAACCAATTAGCTTAGAAGCAATTGATCAAATACAAATAAACATATCGCCTTACGATGTTAAACAAGGCGGTTTCTCCGGAACCGGTATTAATACTGTTACTAAAAGTGGTACCAACACTTTTAAAGCAACAGTTTATACATATATGAAGAATCAGGATTATCAGGGTTATAATGTTGGAGATGTACAACTTGCAAAAACAAATTACAATTATTCTATCAAAGGATTTTCTTTAGGTGGACCACTTGTAAAAAATAAATTATTCTTTTATTTTAGCGGTGAAGAAGTTAATCAAACAGCACCTTCAACTAGCATGATTGCTTCTGATGCTTCTCATACACCTTTAGCCAATGTTGTTTCACAGGCAAATGCAGATACATTAAATGCTTTAGCAAATTTCCTGAAAACAAAGTTTAATTACGATCCCGGTGCATTTCAAGGATATTCCTTTGTAACCAAAAGTGATAAAATAACTGCTAAAATAGATTGGAATATTAATAGCAAAAATACTTTTACCATTAAGTATAATTATTTAAAATCATCTGCCGATCAGTTCGCAAGTACAAGTCGATTTGCAGGGGCTGCTGGTGGACAACCTAGTACTTATGCAATGCCATTCTTTGGCAGTGGTTATGTAATTAATAACAACTTCAACATTATTATTGCTGAATTAAATACAAGATTTGGCAATAAAGCATCTAACAAAATACAAGCTGGTTATACAGCTTTAAGAGATTTCCGTTCATCACATTCAAATTCTGCTTTCCCATTAGTTGATATTTTGAATGGCGGTAATATCATGACTACTTTTGGTTATGAACCTTTCACCTACAATAACACATTGAATACAGATGTTTATCAGTTCTCTGATATCTTTACTATGTATAAAGGGGCTCATGAAATTACTATAGGAACTCAGGATTCTTACAAAAAATACCAAAATGCATTTGCCCCTTATTATGAGGGAGGTTATCAATTTAATTCTTTAACCGATTTCTATAATAGCGTAAATAATGGTGCTGCTAATGCAAAAACATATTATTTACAATATTCAGCTTTGCCTGGTGGAGCATTTCCTTGGGCTTATGCGGGTTCTACCGAACTAGGTTTCTTTGCTCAGGACAAATGGCGCATGACTAAAACATTTACATTAACTTATGGTTTGCGTGCAGATTATACTTCTTATAAACAAGCATTTACCGATAACCCTTATTTTGATGCTTTGACTTTTGCCGGTGGTGCACAGTATAATATTGGTCAGGCGCCAATGAATAATTTGATTGTGTCGCCAAGAATTGGTTTTAACTGGGATGTAATCGGTGACAGAAGTTTGCAAATCCGCGGTGGAATGGGTGTATTTACCGGTGCTCCTCCATTTGTATGGATCAGCAATCAGGCAAGTAATAACGGTATTCAGTTTGGTTCATTTACAAAATCAAATATTCCTTTCAATGCCGATGTTAATGCTAACAGACCTCCTGCAAATGCACCTAATTCTTCTTACAGCACTGCAATGGTTGCCAGTAATTTTAAATACCCTACTGTACTTAAATCTAATTTAGCTATGGATAAAAAATTAGCTAATGGTTTTATACTTACAATGGAAGCTTCTTACTTCAGAGATTTGAATGCAGTTAACTATGCGAATGTTAATTTAAATGAAAGCGGTGCTTTTTCCTTGGCAGGTGCCGATAACAGAAAACGTTTTTCAGTTGCTGGAAATCCGAAATATTATTCCGGAGCAGGTGGTGCCACTTTAGCAAATCCTAATCTAGGTACTGCTATTTTGATGAACAATAATTCTAAAGGTTATGGCTTTACCGGAACTGTCAAATTACAAAAGAACTCACGTAATTTTAATGGAGCAATTGCTTATACGTATAGCACCGCTTTAAATACTGCTGAATTTGGAAGTACCGCATCTTCTTTATGGAGTGCTGTTCCGGTAAATACCAGCGATCCAAACGCCGCTAATTTAGGTTTAGGATCTTATTATCAACCACATCGTATTATTGCATCTGCCGCTTACAAATTTAGTTATGGTAAAATCTTTACTACAACTATAGGTGCTATTTATGAAATTGCGCCAAACGGTGTTGGTAGTTATGTATATAATGGTGATCTTAATGGTGATGGTATTGCTTATAATGATTTAATCTTTATCCCTAAAACTGCTTCTGATATTAATCTCGTTAAAGTTGGTTCAGGTGGTAATGGTACAGGTTCATCAACAGATCCAAGAACGCCAAGCCAAATATGGAGTCAATTAGATGCTTTCATTCAGTCAAGCCCATATTTAAGAAAACATCGCGGTCAA
>JAGWPQ010000186.1 GCA_028877045.1 Bacteroidota bacterium
AATATTATTTGATACATTTTAGTACAATTATGCATGGCATTTTGTAACTTTAATCATTATTAATCGCTCTTTGCATAGATCATATTTATACTGATTTGCTATACTTTATCAGGTGAACAATTCGGTGAACAGATATAGATGATATTTTGAAACCCTTGCTATTAAAGCGTTTCAGCGTTCGAAGATACTCCCAGCGGGATCACCACTATCTTCTCAAACACGCTGAAAAGCCTTTAAAATGCAAGTTTTAAAGGCTTTTTTCATTGATATCATATCAAAATACCAGAAAATCTGTCAATCCAATTTGAAATTTTCTGAATAAGTGGATTTGATATGTAAATCTTAATGATATTGAACATGTATTTTAAAATCGACTTTGATAACATGCACAACACGTCACCTTTACAATTCTAACAATATTTTTATTGGATCTCTTCCAAGCAGTAATAATTCGGGATGTTCTAATAATTCTTTTACACGCACTAAAAAACTAACGCTTTCTTTTCCATCGATCACACGGTGATCATAACTTAAAGCGATATACATCATAGGACGTATTTCAACTTTGCCATCAATAGCCATTGGCCTATCCTGAATTTTGTGCATGCCCAAAATAGCACTTTGCGGGATATTAATAATGGGTGTACTCATCAAACTTCCAAATACACCGCCATTGGTAATGGTGAATGTGCCGCCGGTTAATTCGTCAGCAGTTAATTTACTGACACGTGCTTTATTGGCTAACTCAACAACCTTATTTTCAATTTCGGCCATGCTTAAACTTTCAACATTTCTGATAACAGGAACCGTCAAACCTCTTGGTGTACTTACTGCAATGCTGATGTCGGCATACTCATGATAAATTAATTCATCGCCATCAATAAATGCATTTACGGTTGGCCATTCGCCTAATGCAATGGCACAAGCTTTTGCAAAAAAACTCATGAAGCCTAGATTAACACCATACTTTTCTTTGAACTTATCTTTGAATTTTTTTCTGATATCCATGATACTGCTCATATCCACTTCGTTAAACGTAGTGAGCATTGCAGTTGTATTTTTCGATTCAACCAAGCGGCGACTAATCGTTTTACGCAGATTACTCATTTTTTCTTTTCTGATATTTCTGCTAAACAACTCTTCCCCTGCTAAAGATTTCTTGCCCGGATTATTTAATGCATCCAATACATCATTCTTTAAAATTTTTTTACCATACCCGGTTGGTGTGATAGATTCGATATTAATTTTTTTATCGGCAATAATTGCAGAGGCAACTGGTGTTGCTTTAATATCTGTCACCGGTTTCTGGTTACTTATTTCAGGTTTAACATCACTTGAAACTTGCAACTTGGAACTTGAAACTTGAAACTTGGAACTTGCATCCTGTAACTTGGAACTTGCAACAGGCTTTTCTGCTGTTTCATCAATTTGTGCAATGACTGTTCCAATATCAATGGTATCGCCTTCTTTTGCTGTTGTTTTTAATATGCCCGATTTTTCAGCATTCACTTCAAAAGTTGCTTTTTCACTTTCCAATTCTGCTATCACTTCATCAATAAAAACATACTCGCCATCTTTCTTTGTCCATTTTAATAAAGTAACTTCTTTAATCGACTCTCCTATTGTGGGAACTTTTACATCTATCATAAAAATATTTTTTTTGTTATCAGGATTCTGTTATCAATTTAGCTGTTGTACAGCCTGTACTGAGCTTGACGAAGTATCGCACACTTGTACTCTCGATCCTTTGCGCTGTAATTATCTTCTATTATTAATCTGTACATTTAAAATATTAACTACTAAATGCTGCATTAATAATTCCAAGCTGTTCCTGTGCATGAATTTTAGCATAGCCCGTAGCTGTTGCTGCACTTGCGTTCCGGCTGATCACACCAAAATTTATATGCTGCAAATTCAATTTCAAAAATGATGCAGCACCCATATTTAATGGTTCTTCCTGCACCCAAAACCAGATCGCTTTATTATATTTTTTATACAAAACATCC
>JAGWPQ010000187.1 GCA_028877045.1 Bacteroidota bacterium
CCACTAAATCATATCCTTTTGATGTGGCCGACGCCTTCGAACTTTGAGCCAGTAATTCAAATCCATCTATCATTTTAAATGTGGCAGCAACCCCCGTGAGAGCTACTGTTTTCAAAAAAAATTTTCTTTCCATTTTGTTGTTTTTATAAATGAACAACCATCAGTTGTTTTAAAAAATTGCGTTTACTTATATTATCCATGGAAACATAAAACAGCTTTCATCGAATAACGAATAATCGGCTTTACCATTTACCGCAAAAGTTTTTACCAATGCAGCACCTGCTAATAAATTTTTTGCATATTGCAGTGTAGCGCCTGTTTTTACACGGTCTTCTACTAACAATATTTTTTTACCGGTTACATCAAAATTTATTTCATGCATTAGTTTTGGAACATCGTAAATAGGTTTTTGATTTGCATCGCGAAAATTTATTTTCAAAAGTTCGATTTTTATCAGCAGCCTTTGATTGATCAATGCCGCAGGTACGATACCGCCGTTAGCAATTGCTACGATCAAATCAAATTCTTCTACAAAATTTATAGCACGGATTTTATCTGCTATTTCTTTCCATGATTTAGAGTTCATAATCTGCCAATTTTTTTAACATGAACCATCCGCCAAAAATCTGGATCAACATACCCGGTATACCGATAGTAAGATCTTGTATTGCTTTTGCAAAACTTTGCGTAACAGACCATTCAACCAACGATCCTGCTATCTGGTAACACAATACAATCAACAGTAAAAGGATAACTGAAACTTTTCTGAACCTGCCTGCCGTATAAGCAGCAACAGAAGCCAATAGCGATGACTTTAAAAGTATTACAGGCAACGCAACCATTGGTGGCATTCCTGTTAATACAGAATTAAGTAATGGAGAAAAAACAGCAGTGAGTAATCCTACTTTAAAACCAAATTTATAAGATGCAACTAATGTAAAAAAATAAACAGGTAAAAATATTAAACCTCCGGAAGGAATCAAATGACACAATTGTGGTAAAATGAGATTGCCTCCTACAAACAAAAAAATGAACAGGTATGTTTTTTTGTCCGACAATTTTAAGTTCAGGGAATTAAAAGTTGTTGTTAGCATAGCGATATTTTTATTAATTATTGTTATGTTTTTAGAAAGTAAAAAGGATTTTTCAACAAAAGCCAATGAGTATGCAGATAGAGCTATTGAATTAGTTTATCACAATCAAAATTAGAGTGTGACGGAAAGAAATAAAATGATAAAAGTTAGGTTATGTGGCTGTTAGAATAGCACTGGATTAACTTAATTAGATTTCCCAATTATGTTTATGCAAAAGAACTGTGTACTGTCGCAGAAAGCATTACAAATGCCTTCAATCTATTTTTGGGAATATACGTCTGTCTTTAATAAAAGAAAAAAGAAAGGTTAAGAAGATCTAAGTGTTCTGTTATTAATCGCTGATTAATGTTTTACAAATATTTTTTACGATCGCCGGACCTTCATAAATGAAACCTGTCCAGATCTGTACCAACGATGCACCCGCATTTAATTTTTCTTTGGCATCATCACCGGTAAAAATACCGCCGCTTGCAATGATGGGAATTTGATTTTTTGTTTGCTGTGATAAATATTGTACAACCTCTGTACTTCTTGCTGTTAAAGGCTTTCCGCTTAACCCACCGGCGCCGATAGTCTGGAGTTGGGAGTCCGGAGTTCGGAGTCCTGAACGGCCAATGGTTGTGTTGGTTGCAACCAAACCATCTAATTTTATTTCGAAAGAAAGATCAACAATATCATCCAACTGTTCCTTTGTCAGATCGGGTGCGATCTTTAATAATAATGGTTTTGATTTTTGTTTTGATTGATTAATGTTTTGCAGATGCGATAATATTTTCCGCAACGATTCTTTTTCCTGTAATTCACGAAGTCCGGGCGTGTTCGGACTGCTGACATTCACCACAAAATAATCAACAACATCAAATAATTCAGAAAAACAAATCTCATAATCTTTCCATGCATCTTCGTTAGCTGTTATTTTATTTTTACCAATATTTCCTCCAATCATTAGTCTGGAGTCTGGAGTCTGGAGTCTGGAGTTGTTCCATGTCGAGAGCCTTGCTGCCACAGAATTCACGCCTTCGTTATTAAATCCCATACGGTTAATGAGTGCTTTATCTTTTGGTAAACGAAATACTCTTGGTTGTTCGTTCCCTGGCTGTGCTTTTGGGGTTACTGTTCCAATTTCAACATAACCAAAACCCAATGCTTCGAGTTCATTTAAGTACATCGCATTTTTATCGAAGCCTGCAGCTAATCCCACCGGATTTTTAAAATGCAATCCAAATAATTCTTTTTCTAATGATGGATGATGATAAGAAAAATTTTTGATGATGATTTTTTTGATTGGCCGAACACTGCAAGCTGTATGCAGCATGCTCATAGAAAAATGATGTACGGGTTCGGGGGGGAAGTGAAATAAAAAATCGCGAACTAATTTATACATGCTGCAAAGATAAACTGTAACGAAAGCAAAAACTAAAAACTAAAAAAGAAAAACTATATCGCTCTCAGCTATAGATTTTAAACTTTTTCGAACCTTTAAACTTCTTAAACCTTTTAATTGGTTGCATAAACAACTTTTTATTACATTTGAACTTCAAAATTCGTTTGCCATGCAGGAAGCATATATTATTGCGGGTTACAGAACCGCAGTTACAAAAAGTAAAAAAGGTGGTTTCCGGTTTTTCAGACCCGATGATCTGGCGGTTGAAGTGATCAAAGGTTTAGTGGCAACTGTGCCGCAATTAGATTATAAACGCATCGACGATGTAATTGTTGGTAATGCTGTTCCCGAAGCCGAACAAGGTTTGCAGTTTGGAAGAATCATTGCAGCTAAAGCTTTGGGGATTGAAGTGCCGGGCATAACCATTAATCGTTATTGCGCCAGTGGTTTGGAAAGTATTGCCATGGCTACTGCAAAGATCCGTAC
>JAGWPQ010000188.1 GCA_028877045.1 Bacteroidota bacterium
ATCATCACTTCAGGGCTTAACATTGAAATTAAAACCTATCTTAATTTATGTTCCAGACTACTCCAGCCGCCGCCGTTATAAGCTTCGATGCCTGCCTGCTTTAACGCAGTAACAGCCATGCTGCTGCGGCCGCCGCTTAAACAAACAGCAATAACGGGTTTCTTTTTTTGTTTGATAGTTGAAATCTTTTGTGTGATGGTTGGCAACGGAATGTTGATTGAATTTTTGATGTGCCCCGAACGAAATTCATCCGGATTCCGAACATCAATGATGATGGCACCGTTAGCATACAATTCTTTCAGGTATGCGGCTTTCTTGCTTCCGCCAAATAATAAATCTAATAATCCCATGGTGATAATGTTTAGAAACAAATATTCAGAATCAAAACAGAAAAAAACGGTGATAAATGTTACACTGAAATTATTTTTCGGCAGAGATTTGTTTTAGCTCGATAAAATTACGGTGCAGTGCAACAATTTTTCTTTGTTCCAATTTTTTTAATAGCCTTGAAATAACTTCCCTTGAAGAATTTAATTCATCGGCAATTTGTTGATGCGACAATTGAATGGTACTTGTTTGATTTACTTCGGAATGGCGTTGTAAATAAAATAATAATCTTTCATCCATATTTCTGAATGCGATATTATCAATTAAGACAAGCAATTCTTCGAAGCGGTTGCGGTATGTTTCCAAAACAAAATAATACCAGCTTTTATATTTAGCCATCCATTCGTCCATCAACTGAATGGGGATCATCAGTATGGTTGTTGGCTCCATGGTTTTTGCCATTACTTTACTGGCTTCCATTTTTGAAGCACACACTAATGAAATGGCGCAGGCTTCGCCGGGTTGTAAATAATACATCAAAAATTCGTCGCCCTCTTCATTCTCTCTGAAAATTTTTACCATACCTTCCAAAACAAGCATAGTGCTCTTTACATATTGTCCTGTGCGCATTAAAATTTCGCCGGCAGGAAGTTCTTTAATAGTGCCTTGCTTTTCTATTTGTACTAATAATGCGGGTTCTAACTGCGAAAACAGTTTATGTATAGGTTGAATCATAGATACAAAAATACTTCTTAAAAGTGTATAAACTAAAAGACCTCATAAACAGTTATACACTGTGAAGAGGCCTTTTTTGTTTGGGGGTTAAGCTTATTAATTCTATTTCGATTTGCTTGTCTTAATACCAAGAACTGTATATAAAGGGCAAAAGCTTACCAGACTGGTTAAAAGGAAAACGGCACCAACAACCAATAATACAATTCCAAGAGTACCTGTAACCGGCTCTGTTTTTGTAAAATAAAGTGCTACAATAACGATAGCAATTATGATTCTAATTGCCCTGTCTGCAAAACCCATGTTCTTTTTCATTTTTTTAAGTTTTGGTAAATAATAATTTGAATTAGAAATATAAAACTAATTTTTATAAAAACATAAAAATGTGATTTATGTCACAATTTTCTTTTGTAACGGCAATCAATAAAAAACAGTTGTTGTTACTGCGCTGCTTGTTGGGTTAGCAACATTTTCCATCATTGCTTTCAACCCCAAATGCATCCAGTATCTTTTCTAAAGGACAAAATTTTGTAAAAGATGATTGCAGCAAATTAACTCCCACAAATACACCCAACCAAAGCCAATTGATATGTACAAAATATGCAAGTATGATACTTGCTAAAACAAATGTGCCGGCAACAGCACGAACAATTCTTTCTCTCATTATTTTTTTATTTTATAGTTAATAACTTGCTTTTTCTACCGGAACAATAAATGCCCGTACCGGGAAATTTGTTCCTGTTTCTTCGTTGTATTTTTTTATCAACTCCATTGCATGTTCGGCATTTTCATCGGCAGTAAAACTGAATGTAAATAACGAATCAAATTTTTCATCGCCGCTGGCAAACCAGTCTTCCAAAAGATTTAATGCTCCGTTATCTTTAATGCCAATTACTTCTGCGGTACTGAATACACTTATTTTTGCTGCCTTAAAAATTTTGCAAACATCATCATTGTATTCTTTCAAACAGGTAACAATAAACAGTTTCATAATTGTAGTTTTAATTATTGATTGGGATATTTTTTACGCATCATTTTATAATAAATTAAAGGCACTACCAGTAATGTGAGGAATGTTGAAGTGATGGTTCCGCCCATTAATGAAATGGCAAGTCCCTGGAAAATCGGATCGAATAAAATAATCACTGCACCCAATACTACTGCACCTGCCGTTAATAAAATTGGTGTTGTACGCACTGCACCTGCTTCGATGATGGCTTGTTTTAACGGAATGCCTTCGCGCAAACGGATATTAATAAAGTCGATCAACAATACAGAATTTCGTACCATCACACCCGCCAGTGCAATAAATCCTATCATTGATGTTGCAGTGAAATAAGCATGCAGCATCCAGTGGCCCAAAATAATTCCAACAAGCGATAACGGAATAGCTGCAAGCATTACAAGTGGTACAGTAAAGTCCTGGAACCATCCAACGATTAATATGTAGATCATTAAAATAACAACTGCAAATGCAATTCCCAGATCTCTGAACACTTCAAAAGTTATTTGCCATTCGCCATCCCATTTCAAACTGTAATTATCTTCCATTTCGGGCTGATGCGTGTATTCCTCTTTCAATGAAAATCCTTTCGGAATTTTTATTGTTTTTAAGCTATCCGAAATATTAGCAATGGCATAAGAAGGGCTTTCCAATTTGCCTGCCATGTCAGCAATCACATACACTACTTCTTTTTGGTTTTTGCGATAAATACTTTTTTGTTTGATCTGTTTTGTTACGGTTACAACATCACGAATTGGGACCTCATTGCCCTGCATGTTTGCAATTTTCAGATCAAGTATGTCATCCATATTTGTTTTATCTGCATCATTTAACTGCAACTTGATTATTGTTTGATTGAAGGAAGCTGGCTGATAAATATTCCCAACATTCATTCCCGATATAGCTGCATTAACAGTTGCTGTAACTTGCGCTGTTGCTATACCGTAGTGCATCGCTTTTTCTTTATCAACCTCAATATGATATTCGGGTTGATTGTCTTCCACCATCCAATCTGCATCAACAACGTCGGTTGTTTTACTGAACAATGTTTTTACCTGGTTTGCAATTTTTATTTGTTCAGCATAATCGGGGCCATATATTTCTGCAACCAATGTTGAAAGAACCGGAGGTCCGGGTGGTACTTCAACAATTTTTACATTGGCATTGTACCTTTTTGCAATAGCCTGAATAGGTTCACGCATTTGTTTGGCGATGCCATGGCTTTGAATACTTCTGTCTTTTTTATCAACCAAGTTTATCTGGATGTCGGCAACATTTTCGCCACGGCGTAAATCATAATGCCTTACCAACCCATTAAAACTGATGGGTGCTGATGTGCCGATATAAGCCTGATAATTCTCTACCATCGGTTGTCTTGAAACATACTCTGCAATGTCTTTTGCAACAGCTTGTGTTTTTTCTAATGTTGTTCCTTCGGGCATATCGATCACTACCTGAAATTCATTTTTATTATCGAAGGGTAACATTTTTACTGCCACTGCTTTTGTATAAAACATAGAAAGCGATGCAAGTAAAACCACAACAATGCTTAGAATAAATGTCCAGCGTTTCCAGCGTGTTTCCAATAACGGACGGATGAATGAACGATAGATCTTATAGATACCTGTATTCTCTAATGATTTATGTTTTGTTTCTTCATGATGAATTCCTTTCTTTTCTTTTTCACGCAGGAAAATATAACCTAGATAAGGTGTTAATGTCAATGCAACCACTAACGACAACATCATCGCAATAGAAGCACCGATCGGCATTGGGCTCATGTACGGTCCCATCATGCCCGAAACAAATGCCATTGGTAAAACGGCCGCAACAACTGTGAATGTTGCCAATATAGTTGGGTTACCCACTTCGTTGATCGCATAGATAGCAGCCTGCAGTGGCGGCAACTTTCGCATCTTAAAATGACGATGCATATTTTCGGCAATGATGATGGAATCATCCACTACAATACCCGTAATAAATACCAATGCAAATAAAGTGATGCGGTTTAATGTGTAGTGCATCACATAATAACTGAACAATGTGAGGGCAAATGTTACAGGCACTGATAAGAACACAACTAAACCGCCGCGCCAACCCATTGCCAGCATTACAAATAAAGTAACTACCACAATGGAAATAAATAAATGGAATAATAATTCCGATACTTTATCCGACGCAGTTTCGCCGTAATTTCTGCTCACTGTTAATTGAACATCGCTGGGAATTAAATCTTTTTTAAGACGATCAACTTTAGATAAAATTTGTTCCGATAATTTCATCGCATCGGCACCTTTCTTTTTGCCAACCGATAATGTAACAGCAGGATAATTTGACTTGAA
>JAGWPQ010000189.1 GCA_028877045.1 Bacteroidota bacterium
AAAACAAGCAGAAGCAGATCATTACATCATATACAAGCTGATAGATGAAATCGGGAAAAACAGGAGTGATATATCCTTGCTTGATCAAC
Source organism: Bacteroidota bacterium (assembly GCA_028877045.1). Lineage (GTDB taxonomy): Bacteria > Bacteroidota > Bacteroidia > Chitinophagales > Chitinophagaceae > CAIQDX01. The sequence continues at coordinate 90 of JAGWPQ010000189.1, forward strand.
TGGCCGATACACTGGAAAAACATATTCGTTTTGAAGAAAGGGAATTATTCAATCACCTTCAAAATACTATTCATGCAGAAGATCTAGAAATAATAGCAACCCGATTAGCCAACAACAGTAACGAGATCGATGAAAAGTGGGAAGACGTTTTTTGGGAAATTAAAAAACAAGAAAATGAATATTCCGGATAAATATGGCAATCAAAAAAGAGTAGTGATAATAGGCGGAGGATTTGCCGGACTTACATTGGCAAAAAAACTTTCCTCAAAATATTTTCAGGTTGTATTGATCGATAAAAATAATTATCACCAGTTTCAACCTTTGCTTTATCAGGTTGCTGCCAGCGGGTTGGAACCAAGCAGTATCAGTTTTCCCTTTCGAAAAACATTTCAGCACAAAAAGAATGTTATCATCCGCATGACGAAGGTTGTATCTCTTACATCCGAATCAAAAACGGTGCATACTGCAACAGGAGATATTCAATACGATTACCTGGTACTTGCGCAAGGTGCAAAAACAAATTATTTCAACAATAAACAATTGCAAAAAAATGCCTATTCAATGAAGTCTGTGGCCGAGGCATTATTGTTGCGCAACACATTATTACAAAACTATGAAGCCGCAGTCGATACAGAAAATAAAGAGGAAAGGTCTTCATTATTAAATGTGGTGATTGTTGGCGGAGGGCCTACGGGAGTTGAACTGGCAGGAGCCATTGCTGAGATGAAAAAGAAAATCTTACCAAAAGATTATGCTGAACTAAATTTTCGGCACATGCATATTTACTTGCTGGAAGCAGCACCCTGTTTGTTAAATGGTATGAATGTTAAGTCAGGAGAAACTGTAGTTACATATTTGAATCAAATTGGTGTGGAGGTGAAGACAAACGCAGCAGTAAAAGATTATGATGGAGAAAAAGTATTACTCAGCAATGGAAAAACTATTCGCAGCCGTTGCCTTATCTGGGCAGCCGGTGTAAAAGGAAATCATATACCCGGCATTCCTGCAAGTACTGTTTCTGCAAATGAAAGAATTTTAGTAAACCAATACAATCAGGTAAAAGATTTACAGAGCGTATATGCTATTGGTGATGTTGCATTAATGCAGGATGATATTTTATTGAAAGGGCATCCGCAGGTGGCGCAGGTTGCTATTCAGCAGGCAAAACTTTTAGCAAAAAACTTAGAAAGATTGGAGACCGGTAAACATCTTACTTCTTTTCATTATGACGATAAAGGCAGTCTTGCAACGGTAGGAAGAAATCTGGCCGTAGCAGAAATAGGTAAATTAAAATTGAAAGGTTTTGTTGCATGGTTTGTTTGGATGATGGTTCACCTGATGTCAATAATTGGTATCAAAAACAGATTGTTTGTTCTTATCAACTGGGTATGGCAATACATCACTTATGACCAATCGTTGCGTTTAATTATTAAACCATCAGTTAAAAGCGATGAAATAAAAGTATATGAAAAAAATAATAACAATCATATTTGTAACAAACCTTTTGCTGTCGTGTAATTCGGGAAATGATAAAGAAAAAAATACTGCGACTGATTCTGTCACTGAAAAACACAATGAGCCTGAAAATAAAACAACCGGGCTTGTTTTAAATGACGGTATTAAATGGAAAGCCGATTCAACGACATTGATAAATGTGGCCAATCTGCAAACGATTGTTTCGAATGCCAAGAATCAAAAACCTGAAAATTATCTTCAAACAGCTTCAGCGTTGCAGGATGGTTTGAGTAAAATGATCAGTGAATGTAAAATGAAAGGCGCTGACTATGAAGCACTGCATCAATGGCTGGAACCTTTGATGGAAAAAACAAAGGAGCTGAAAGATGCAACTGTAGTTGAAAACGCTGCGACTACATTAAATGAAATTGAAAATCAAATTAACCTGTTTACACAATACTTTGAAAAATGATAACGATCAACGTAAATACAAAAATCGATGCATTGCTTAAACAGCATCCCGATGCGCTTGAAGCTATTGTAAGCCTCTCACCAAAATTTACAAAATTGCGTAATCCCTTATTACGAAAAGTGATGGCTGCAAGAACCAGTATCTCTATGGCTTCTAAATTGGGTGGTTGCAGTGTGGATGATTTTTTCAGTAAATTAAAACCATTGGGTTTTGAAATTGATAAGGCAACTGTTGATGCTGATATAAATGATGAAACTAAACCGATCCCTTCATTCATGAAAAATATATCTGCTGATAAAATTATTGAATTGGATGTGCGTCCTGTTTTTGAAACGGGCAAAGATCCGCTGAATATAATTATGCAAAGTGTGAAAGATTTTAAAGCAGGATGTGTACTTAAAATCATTAATAGTTTTGAGCCCGTT
>JAGWPQ010000023.1 GCA_028877045.1 Bacteroidota bacterium
GAGGAACGATGACCATTTTTTCAAAAAGTGTTTTTCCAAATAGCTCGTATTTTTTGTATTCTGTTACCATACCAATGTAAAAATACATGAATGCTGCAAGCCGATTTGTTCTTTTGGCTCATTTGTTTGCTGATATGGTTCAAACAGTACAAGTGTGCGACGCAACCGCAGCCCGATAAAGCGTTGCAGCCTGTAACAAAATATATTTAACACAAAATTTATTTGTGAATTGCTTTGCAGGTACCGAAAACAGTTGTATTTTATCATCAATTAAAAACGATTGTACCATGATTAAATTTCACGACATTAAAATTGGCGACTTTGTACGTGCCGAGTACGAAGGCAAAGTTTGGGAAGGTGAAGTGACCCGCTTGAACGGCGACGAAAAACAAGTATGTGTTGAAACTGATGTTCAGGAATTTTGGTTCGAACCCGAACATTTGCGTCCCATACCAATAAACGATGAAAGTCTTACCGGTATTGGATTTGAGAAAGAAGTATTGCCTGATGGTGAGGTGAAATACAAGAAAGATGCGTTCAGGATCTTACTACACCGGCCTGATAGTTTTGCGCATTTTGATATGTGGTACCGCGAAGATAAACGGCATCATCCTGATGTTCATTTTATTCATCAACTGCAGAACCATTATTATGACATGACCAAAGTTCATCTTACAAAATAAGCCGATAAAATTTCCATTCATCATTTTCATTAAAAGAGCAGCTTCAATAATTTGGGCTGCTTTTTTTCTTTCATTACATTCACCACTCATTTATAAAGTATGAAAAAAACATTTTTCTTTTTTGTATTGATAATATATGTTTCGGTGAATGGTATTTCACAAACAGTACAAAGTCCCGAACAGTTTTTAGGTTATAAGATCGGAACAAGATTTACGCGGCATCATAGGATTGTAGAATACTTTAAAACTGTTGCACTAGCCAGGCCGGATATGGTGAAAATTGAAAAGTATGGCGAAACAAATGAAGGAAGGGAATTGATGCTTTCATATATCGCATTGCCCGAAAATTTAAAAAAATTAGACGCCATCCGTAAAAATAATTTGCGCATTGCAGGGTTATCGAAAGATAAAATGGCTGCAATTACCGATGGTTCTCCTGCAATAGTTTGGTTAAGTTATAATGTGCATGGAAATGAAGCGGCATCAAGCGAAGCGGCCATGCTTACTTTATTTGCATTGGTTGATGAAAATAATACACAAACAAAAGAATGGTTAAAAAATACAATTGTAATTATTGACCCTTGCATCAATCCTGATGGAAGAGACCGTTATGTAAATTGGTATAATACATCTGTTGGTAAAAATTATAATGTAGATCCGCAGGCAAGAGAACATCAGGAACCATGGCCACGCGGAAGGACCAATCATTATAATTTTGATCTGAACAGGGACTGGGCATGGCAAACACAAATCGAGACACAACAACGGTTGGTAAAATATAACGAATGGATGCCGCAGGTGCATGTTGATTATCACGAACAGGGATATAATGCACCTTATTATTTTGCTCCTGCATCCGAACCTTATCATGAAGTGATCACGCAATGGCAAAGAGATTTTCAAAACCTCATCGGAAGAAACCATGCAAAATATTTTGATGCAAACGGTTGGCTATTCTTTACAAAAGAACGCTTCGATTTATTTTATCCGTCGTACGGCGATACTTACCCAATGTACAACGGGGCCATTGGTATGGCTTTCGAGCAAGGCGGTATTGGCGCAGGATTGGGTATTAAACAAAGCAGCGGTGATACGCTGACTTTTGTTGATCGCGTCACACATCATTTCACAACAAGCTTATCAACCATCGAAACATCATCGAAAAATGCGCAAAGATTAATTGATGAATACAAGAAGTTTTTTGATGATAACCGCAATGCAAAAAACGAAGAATACAAAACTTATATCGTAACCAGTAAAGAAGCAAATAAAATTGATGCAGTAAAAAAATTATTAGACCGGAATGGAATTGAATACAGTACCGTTAGCGGTAAAATAAAAGGCTATCGTTATTTCACTGGCAAAGAAGAAGAAGCACAATTAGACGAAAATGCCATTGCTGTTTCGATGTATCAGTCCAGAAGTTCATTGGCTAAAGTTTTGTTTGAACAAAAGAGCAAACTAAGCGACAGCGCCACTTACGATATTACTGCATGGAGCATTCCTTATGCTTATGGCGTGGAAGCTTATGCATTGAAAGAAAAGAAAGAAGGCACTGCTTCTCCAGTAGCAAAAGAAATTACTGTAGATAATTCTTCGTACGGTTATTTAATTCCGTACACTTCACTAAACAGCGTGCAGGTGTTGGCTTATTTATTAAAGAACGATGTGAAAGTTCGTTATGCCGATAATCCGTTCACGTATAAAAATAAAAATTATGATCGCGGCACGTTGATCGTTTTAAAAACAAGTAATGTTTTTGATAATTGGAATGGATTGGTAAAAGAAGCAGCACAAAAATTTAATGTACAGGTTGATGCAGTGTCAACAGGATTCATGGATAAAGGCGCCGATTTTGGTAGTCCCGATGTGCATCTTATTCATGCGCCAAAAATTGCGGTGGTTACCGGAGACCAGGTGTCAGCAAGCGATGCAGGCGAAGTGTGGAATTTGTTTGATCAAACATTGGATTATCCCATCACACAAATTTTAGCAAGTGATCTGGGACGACTGGATCTTAAAAATTATTCTGTTCTGATTTTCCCTGATGGTAATTATCAAAAGTTAAGCGATAAAGCTATTGTTGAAAAATTAAAAGAATTTGAAACAGGCGGCGGAAAAATCATTGCTATTCAGGGTGCTGTTGCTGCATTTGCAAATGGCGATTGGGGAATAAAAAGTAAAGAGGACAAAAGCGATGCAAAAGAAAATAAAGACAGCAAAGACGATTATACAGCGATAAAAAAATTTGCCGATCGCGACCGAGATTTCCTCAGCGATTTTATTCCCGGCGCCATTTATAAAGTTGATGTTGATAATACACATCCTCTGGGTTTTGGTTATCCAAATTATTATTACACGTTGAAACAGGATGCAGGCATTTACGAATTTTTAAAAGACGGATGGAATGTTGGGGTGTTGAAGAAAGATAATTATGTAGCTGGTTTCAGCGGATTTAAAGTAAAAAATAAATTGAAAGATGGTGTGTTGTTTGGTGTAACTGAAAACGGCAGCGGCTCATTTGTTTTCTTTTCAGATGATCCAATATTCAGAATGTTTTGGGAAAATGGAAAAATGTTATTCAGCAATGCGGTTTTTTTGGTTGGCGAATAGTTTTTTTATTGAACGAGCTGCAAATCTTGTGGCATCGCCTGTTGTGTCACTCACTTGTACATTCTGAGCTATGAGGAGCAAATGCTCACAGCTCGAAGCTAATAGCTCATAGCTTTCCTCAGTTGAAGTGTGCGACGCAACTGAAGCCCGATCTGCGTTTCAAAGCCCGGACAAAAAAATCATCCATTCAATAAATTAAAATGCAGTTCGCCAAAATTTTGCAGAGAAGATAATTTCAGATCGGCAGCACCCCAGCGTTCTTCTTTTAATTGTGCATGAGCAGGAACGATCACACATTTCATTCTCGCAGCTTTTGCAGCGATCATTCCGTTAAACGAATCTTCGAAACAAATACATTCGAAAGGAGAGGCGTTTAATTTTTTGGCGCAATTCAAATACACCAGCGGATTAGGTTTGCCAAATTCCAGATCTTCGGCCGATGCCGTTGCCAATACAAATTTTTGTATATCGAGCAGGTCAATTACCAGATCGATCAATGCCTGCGGCGAAGAAGTTGCCAAACCAATTTTAAAATTCTTTTCAAAAAAGAATTCAAAAATATGAGGCACACCCGGCATGATGATGGGATTGTTTTTTATTTTTTGTAAAACGATCTCAATGATTTTTTTCTCTGCTTTTTCAACTTCTGCTTCATCAATTTTAAAATATCGAAACCATGATTGTACAAATTCTTTTGTCCGTAATCCTGTTGTAGCAATGTATTGTTGCTCGGTCAATCTGATATTATAATCAACCAAAACTTCATCAGCCGCTTCGTTCCATAAAGGTTCGCTGTCGATCAATAATCCGTCGATATCAAAAATTACTGTGTTCAGTTTCATGAAAAAATTTTGAGGATGCAAATGTATTTGCATCGTCGCAAACAAATGCAGATTGTTTATATTTAATTACATTCCTTATATTGCAATTCATTGTTTGCCCCAATCTAACTGAAAAATGAATTTAGCCGAAAGACTAAAACACATAAAAATTGTTCGCTCCTTAGTTTATGGAGTGGTAGGTGCTGCAACGTATCCCGGACTTGCATTGGTAAATAAAATAAATATTGAAGGAACTGAGCATCTTAAAAACCTTCCCAAGAAAAATGTATTGTTTGTAAGTAATCATCAAACTTATTTTGCCGATGTAATTACTTTCATTCATATTTTTTGTGCAGTGAAATGGAGGAAGGAAAACCGCTTGGGACTGCCTTATTATTTAATGAATCCCTTCACCAATTTATATTTTGTTGCAGCCGAAGAAACAATGAAAGGTAGCTGGATAAGCCGTTTATTTATTTTGGCCGGCGCATTAACCGTTAAACGTACCTGGCGTGCCGAAGGTAAAGAAGTGCAACGCGGATTGGATCCGTCCGATACCCGCAAAATCAATCAGGCATTGGATAAGAGCTGGGTCATCACTTTTCCGCAGGGCACCACAAAACCTTTTGCACCGGGAAGAAGAGGCACAGCATTCATCATAAAAAATAACCATCCTGTGGTGATACCTGTTGTTATCAATGGCTTCTGGCGTGCCTTTAATAAGAAAGGTTTGAAGTTTAAAAAGAAAGGTTCGATATTAAGTATCCGTTTTAAAGAACCATTAATCATCGATTACTCGCAAGGCATCGATGAAATATTAGAACA
>JAGWPQ010000190.1 GCA_028877045.1 Bacteroidota bacterium
AATGATGAGTCCGAAACAACAATTAGTGAGTCCGTTTTTTTTAGGTGGCGAAGAATTAATGATCTCTTATCCCACCAACACCATGGATGAAGACGCAAAGCTGATGAGCATGCGTGGCAACAATCCGCATTTTTCGAGGGCAACAGTGCATCACGAATTAATTGCCGGGCATCGTTTAGAATTTTATATGAACGAACGTTACAAACCTTACCGCAATTATTTTACACCTTTCTGGATCGAAGGCTGGAGTTTATACTGGGAATTTATTTTGTGGGATATGAATTTTCCGCGAAACGCTGAAGACCGCATTGGCATGCTGTTCTGGCGCATGCACCGTTGTGCAAGAATAATTTTTTCTTTGAATTATCATTTGGGAAACTGGACACCGCAACAATGCATTGATTTTTTGGTTGACAGGGTTGGACATGAAAGGGCCAATGCCGAAGGTGAAGTACGCAGATCATTTACAGGTGGCTACGGGCCTTTGTATCAATTGGCATACATGACCGGTGCATTACAATTTTATGCCATGAAAAAAGAATTGGTCGACACAAAAAAAATGACTTACAAACAATTCAACGATGCGATACTTAAAGAAAATTGTATGCCCATTGAATTAGTAAGAGCAATACTTACCAATCAAAAATTATCGAGAGATTTTAAAACAAGTTGGCGGTTTTATAATAAATAATTTATTTGTTTAATGGTTTATTAGTTTACCAGAAAACTAATAAACCATTAAACTACCAAACCAATCAACTCTTGAACTTATTCTTCAACGCACTTAACGCATCATTCAAATTCAATTCACTCAAATCCTTTTGTGCTGAGGGTTTCGGACTCCTGACCCCGGACTCACGACCCCCAACTCCAGACTTCTGACTATTTCTTGCCGGTGCTTCCTGTGTTTGTTTGATCGATAATGCAATTCGTTTTCTTGCAGTATCAACTTCCAAAACTTTTACCTGCACTTTATCATTCAATTTTAAAACTTCACCCGGATCGGTAATATATTGATGAGCAATTTCACTCACGTGCACCAATCCATCCTGCTTCACACCAATATCAACAAATGCTCCAAAACGTGTAATATTTGTAACAACACCGGGAACAACCATTCCAACTTTTACTTCATCCATCGAATAAATATTGGCGTATTCAAATTGTTCCAGTTCGCTTCGAGGATCTAATCCCGGCTTCTTCAATTCATTCAAAATATCTTTGATGGTCAGTTCTCCTATTTCTTCGGTGATGTATTTTTTTGCATCAATTTGCTTCAATAAATTTTCATTACCGATCAAAGATTTTAATTCGGTATTCAAATCTTTGGCGATCTTTTCTACCAATTTATAAGCTTCAGGATGCACGGCACTTGCATCCAATGGATTGTTTGCTTCTTTAATTCTTAAAAATCCTGCACATTGCTCAAATGCTTTACCACCAAGCCTTGGCACTTTCAATAATTGATTGCGATCAGTAAATTTTCCAATTTCATTTCTGTGCTTGATAATATTTTCAGCCAGGGTTGCACCAATGCCACTCACATAACTCAACAAATGTTTTGATGCAGTATTTAAATTAACACCAACCTGATTTACACAACTCACCACGGTTTGATCTAATCTTTCTTTTAAACGAAATTGATTGACATCATGTTGATATTGCCCCACACCAATACTCTTCGGATCTATCTTTACCAACTCTGCCAACGGGTCCATCAATCGTCTGCCAATGCTTACCGAACCTCGAACCGTAACATCATATTCAGGAAATTCTTCTCTTGCAATTTCGCTTGCAGAATAAACCGATGCACCATCTTCATTCACCAAAAAAATTGGTTTGCCCAATTGCATTTGTTTAATGAATTGTTCTGTTTCTCTTCCTGCCGTTCCATCGCCGATTGCAAACACTTCAATATCATATTTTGCAACGAGCTCTTTTATTTTATACTCGGCATCCTGTTTTTTATTTGCTTCGTGAATGTAGATCACATCATTTGTTTGCAGATCGCCTTTTTCATCCAAACAAACAAGTTTGCATCCTGTTCTGTAACCCGGATCGAGAGCCAAAATTCTTTTGCTTCCCAGTGGCGAACTCAATAACAATTGTTTTAAATTTTCGGCAAAAACATTGATCGCTTCTTCATCGGCTTTTGTTTTTAATGCAGTTCTGAATTCAGTTTCAAGGCTTGGCTGCAATAATCTTTTGTACGAATCTTTAATTGCTTTTTTTACCTGCTCAACACAACTGTTTAAACTTGCAGTGATGTATAATTTTTCAATCAATTCCAGCGCATCTTCTTCCAACGGTGCAATACTCATTCTTAAAAATCCTTCCAAGAATCCGCGCAGCACAGCCAAGATTCTGTGCGATGGAATTTTATGTATCGCTTCGCTGAAATCAAAATAATCTTTGTATTTAATGGCTTCAGTTTCTTTATCTGTCAACACTTTGCTTTGCAATGTTGCTGTGTCTTCAAATAATTTTCGAAGCTTGGCACGAACGTTTGCATCTTCATTAATTAATTCAGCAATAATATCTCTGGCACCCTGCAAAGCTTCATCAACCGTTTTTATTTTTTCGTTGATGAATGTTTTTGCTTCTTCATTAATATCAATATCTCTTTGCTCCAAAAGCAATGCCGACAATGGCTCCAGCCCATTCTCCCTTGCCGTTTGTGCTTTTGTTTTTCGCTTTGGTTTGTAAGGCAAATAAATATCTTCCAGTTCAGCAATGGTAGTTGCTTTGTTTATTTTTTGTTGCAAAGCATCTGTCATTTTGCCTTGCTCGGTAATTGTTTTTTCAATAAAAACTTTTCTTTCGCTGAACTCTTTCAGCAATTTCGATTGATCCTGTATTTGTTGTATCTGTACTTCATCCAATCCGCCGGTTTTATCTTTCCGGTACCGTGCAATGAAAGGAATGGTAGCAGCTTCGTTCAATAAATTTAATACCGCTTCAACCTGTGTGGTTTTAATATTTAATGTGGATGCAATGATTGATGCAAATTCTAACATACAATTATTTTAAGGGCAGCGAATATAGATGCAGAAATGAAAAAGAAAAATTTTTTAAATTAAATGTGCAAAAGAATTATTTGCGAAGGATGGGAACACAGATGACGCAAATAAAACAGATGATCGCAGTTTTTTTTGTTACCAGCTGAAGTATTTTATAGCATCACTTGTTGCGTCGCACTCTTCAACGTTCTGTTTTTACGGGAGCAAGAAAACCAATGATAAAAAAT
>JAGWPQ010000191.1 GCA_028877045.1 Bacteroidota bacterium
ATATATTCTTTCAATGCTTTTTTATCGGCAACGATCCTGATTTCAATTTCATCGGCAATCATCATCAAATGTAATAAAACGTGCTTATAAAGAATTCTGTTAAATAATTGCAGTTATCATGCAAATGAAGCCGTAATCCTTACTTATTTAATGTTCTTTATTTCTTGCAATCTCAATTCTTTTATATTTGCCAACCTAAAATTTATAAAAGCGTGAAAGCAAGAAATGTAGTTTTACTTATTTTGGCCATCATTGTTGCAGACCAGGCATTAAAATTTTATATCAAATTAAATTTCTTTGCAAGCGAGGAACATAAAATTATTGGCAATTGGTTCAGGCTTCATTTTGTTGAAAATGAGGGCATGGCTTATGGATGGCAATTTGGTTCGGGCTTTGGAAAAATTGCACTTACACTTTTCAGATTGGTTGCTGTTGTTTGGGGAAGTTTTTTATTAAGAGATTTCATCAGAAAAAAATATACTACAGGTTTTATTGTTTGCGCTGCTTTGATTTATGCAGGCGCTTTGGGTAATTTAATTGACAGTATGTTTTACGGATTGATCTTCGACAACAGCGATTTTTTCAGAATGAATGTTGCGCACTTATTTCCTCATGGCGGTGGTTATGCAAAATTTTTACATGGAAGAGTAGTTGATATGCTGTACTTCCCGATTGTTCAATCGCATTATCCATCATGGGTTCCAATTGTAGGCGGACAGGAATTCGAATTCTTTTCTTTCGTTTTTAATATCGCCGATGCTTCTATTTCTATTGGTGTTATAGTGTTATTGTTGTTTCAAAATAAATTTTTGAAACACGAAAAACAGGCAGAACCAATTCCTGCAACCACTGAAATTATTCAGGAATCAAAAGAAGAAATTAATTGATGAGCATTATTGAATATTCGGCATTCGCAAAGCTGTGATATTATAAGTTGAGTTATTTGGATAAATTGTAGCGATCCATCCAATACCTTTCGCGTAATAAGAATTATCCGATGATTGCGTTTGTGGTGTAAATAAACTTGGCGGATCGGACGTTAATTTAAGATAAGAAACTTCTTGAACATTAATAACGTTTGTATAATTTACTCCATTAAAACTAACAGAAGTATTTTGGGCGATTATTGTAAAACCATATTTCATCGTAACATTTTGCCCGCCTAAAACACCTTGCACAGTATCACTTTCCCAATAACTTCCCACATTTAAATTGTCTTTTAAGAAAGGATAATCTATCCATGTATTTGATGAGTCCAGCAATTTCGTGTATTGATAATAATTTCCGTTACCGTCTTTTCTGTAGATCATTGTATCGTTGGGTGGTGTTGGATATATATCTGAAAAAAGACTGTATGCGTTTAAACCAATGATGGCATATAAATTTGAAACAGTAGTTACTGAAGTGTCGGTTAAATTGCTGCCATAATAATAGGTCCAGTTGCTGCCCACTGTTGTTGGAAAATAATCAGTGTTGGTTGAAAGCGGTAGCAATCCGCAATTAATATTTACCTGGCAAATTGTACTGTCGAATGAAATTGTTTTTGTTGTAACGATTGGCAGCAAAGGTTTACCATGACCTTTTATTTTTACGGTTTGCAAACCGGTTGTAATAACAAAACCCGAATCGCTGAACCAAAATCCATTGGATGAATCGGAACTTACTTTATATTTTCCCCTGCTTGTAATATTTAATTTGATCATCAAATAATTGCTGTCGGTTAAAATACTGTCCACCTGATAATTTCCATGCACAATAATTTGCTGGCAATTACCCAACGAATCCAACACAGTGCCCATTGCTGTTCCGCCGGTATTACCTGTTTCGACGCTCAGATCTTTTTTACATGCGTTCATGAAAAAAATAAATGAAAATAGCAGACTAAGTATTGCAACAAATTTTTTCATATAAACTTTAAATGCAACTGTAATTTATAAAATAAGAGATAAACTTTACACTAATTGCGCTGCCTTATTTGTTAAACTTTTTTGCTGACTGAATTCCTGAATATTTGTTAAAGTTGTGTTTGCAATTTGATTGAGTGCCTCTTCGGTAAAGAAAGCCTGATGCGCTGTTACCAGCACATTCGGGAAGCTCATTAAACGCTGGATGGTATCGTCTTCGATGATATTTGCCGAGAGGTCGCGGAAAAATAATTTTTCTTCCTGTTCGTACACATCAATTCCCAGATAACCGATCTGCTTCGATTTTAAAGCATCGATGACGGCTTTGGTATCGATCAATCCGCCGCGACTGGTATTGATCAGCATCACATTCTTTTTCATCACCGCAATGGTTTCTTTGTTGATGATGTGATGTGTTTGTTCCATCAACGGGCAATGCAACGAAACAATATCAGACTGTTTCAGTACATCCATCAATGGTAAAAATTCAACACCCATTGCTTCCAAATCTTTATTCGCAATCAGATCAAAAGCAATAACCCTGCAACTAAAACCCAGCATGATCTTGCAAAATGCTTTGCCAATATTTCCTGTACCGATAACACCAATTGTTTTTTGATAAAGATTAAAACCCAATAAACCATTCAACGAAAAATTTTGTTCACGAACACGATTATATGCTTTATGTGTTTTGCGGTTGAGTGTAAGTATCATTGCAACGGCATGTTCGGCAACAGCTTCGGGTGAATAGGCAGGGACCCTGCAAACATTGATACCATTGGCTTTGGCGGATTCGAGATCAACATTATTAAAACCGGCACAACGCAAAGCTATGGTTGTAACACCTTTTGCAGCTAATGTTTTTATTACTTCGACATTTACTTTATCGTTTACAAAAACACAAACGGCATCAGTGTTTTCGATCACATTTACAATATGCGGACCGAGATGTGTTTCGTAAAATTCAAATTCAAAACCAAAACTTTCGTTGCATTTATTGAACGCAATTTTATCGTAAGGTTGAGTAGAGAAAAAAGTTATTTTCATAATTGAATAAAAAATTATTTGTAAAAATACCCTACAAATATTTTACTGATTGATTTATTTTCAGAAACCATGCTTATAACTTATCATCTAATTTTCCCACCATATTTGCAGGAACAACCCATGCATCAAATTGATCGGGAGTAACATAGCCTAATTGCACAGCCATTTCTTTTAAAGTGGTTCCTTCCTTATGTGCCTTCTGTGCAATTTCTGCAGCTTTGTAATAACCAATTTTTGTATTCAGTGCAGTAACCAACATCAAACTATTGTCCAAATGTTTTTTAATATTTGATTCGATAGGAGCCAGGCCTACAGCGCATTTATCGTTGAATGAAATACATCCTTCACCAATTAATCTGGCGCTGTGTAAAAAATTATAGATCATCACCGGTTTAAAAACATTCAATTCAAAATGTCCGTTGCTGCCTGCAATGCCGATTGTAACATCATTTCCCATTACTTGTGCAGCGATCATTGTTAATGCTTCGCATTGTGTTGGATTGACTTTGCCGGGCATGATGGAAGAGCCGGGTTCATTATCAGGAATAAAGATTTCTCCAATTCCGGAACGCGGTCCTGACGATAACATTCTTATATCGTTTGCAATTTTCATCAAACTAACGGCAACTGTTTTTAATGTACCATGTGCTTCAACAATTGCATCATGTGCTGCTAAGGCTTCAAATTTATTTTGGGCAGTAACGAAAGGCAATCCTGTTAATTGTGCAATATGCTTTGCAACAGTAATATCATAATTGCCCGGTGTGTTTAACCCGGTACCTACGGCAGTTGCGCCTAATGCCAACTCACTTAAATGCGAAAGAGAATTATTGATTGTTTTTAATCCATGCGTTAATTGAGAAACATAACCGCTTAATTCCTGTCCGACAGTTAATGGTGTTGCATCCATAAAATGAGTTCTGCCGATCTTCACCACATGCATGAATGATTTGCTTTTTTCTGCTAATGTGTCTCTCAGTTTTGTAATGCCCGGAATGGTTGTTTCCATCAACATTTTATAAGCAGCAATGTGCATGGCTGTTGGAAATGTATCGTTGGATGATTGTGATTTATTTACATCGTCATTGGGATGAATAATTTTTTTTGTATCAGTTAACGATCCTCCGGCAATGATATGTGCACGATATGCAATTACTTCATTCACATTCATATTGCTTTGTGTACCACTTCCTGTTTGCCACACAACGAGCGGAAATTGATCATCTAATTTTCCTTCCAGAATTTCATCACACACTTTTCCAATCAGATCACTTTTTTCTTTTGTTAAAACACCTAATTCCAAATTGGCCAATGCTGCAGCTTTTTTTAAATAAGCAAAGGCATAAATAACAGGCATCGGCATTTTGTTAATGTCTTGTGCGATCTTGAAATTTTCGATGCTGCGTTGGGTTTGCGCACCCCAATAAACATGGGACGGTACTTTTACTTCGCCCATGGTATCTTTCTCAATTCTGTAATCCATAAGGTTTGCATTTAGATAAGATTATAAAGGTACATGCAGATGCTAATGCAAAAATTAAAGCCGGCATCAACTATTGCGTTTATGCCGGCTTTATATTTTCGAAACAGAGAAAATTATTTTTTAATTTTTTAAATGAAGCGGATTCAAGGTTTTAAAGAAATCATTTCCTTTATCATCCACCAAAATAAATGCAGGAAAATCTGCCACATCAATTTTCCAGATGGCTTCCATTCCTAACTCGGGATATTCAACCACTTCAACTTTCTTGATATTATTTTGTGCAAGAATTGCTGCCGGTCCGCCGATCGATCCTAAATAAAATCCACCAAATTGTTTACACGCATCAGTTACCTGTTGCGAACGATTTCCTTTTGCCAGCATGATCATGCTACCGCCTGCTTCCTGAAAACGTGCTACATAACTATCCATGCGCCCTGCGGTGGTTGGACCGAAAGAACCCGATGGCATTCCGTCCGGAGTCTTTGCCGGGCCTGCATAATAAATAGGATGATCTTTGATATATTGAGGCAATCCTTCGCCTTTATCTAAACGTTCATTCAATTTTGCATGTGCGATATCACGACCAACAATAATAGTTCCTGTCAACGAAAGTCTTGTTGCAACAGGATATTTTGAAAGCTCAGCTAAAATTTCTTTCATCGGTTTATTCAGATCGATCTTTACTGCGCCACCTTCGCCTGCTTTGCGATATTCTTCAGGAATAAATTGCCCCGGATTTTCTTCCATCTTCTCGATCCATGCACCATCCTTATTTATTTTGGCTTTGATATTTCTGTCGGCAGAGCAGGAAACACCCATGCCTACCGGACAAGAAGCGCCATGTCTTGGCAAACGAATGATGCGAACATCCAGCGCAAAATATTTTCCGCCAAACTGTGCACCAATGCCCAATTCCTGTGCAGCATGTAACACTTCTTTTTCTAATTCAATATCACGAAATGCCTGGCCAAACTCGTTTCCATCAGTTGGTAAATGATCTAAATATTTTGCCGATGCCAGCTTCACTGTTTTTAAACAAGCTTCAGCCGAAGTACCGCCAATAACAAATGCAATATGATAAGGCGGACAGGCAGCAGTACCCAATGTCTTCATTTTTTCGGCGAGATATTTTACTAATGTGTTGGGATTTAATAAAGCTTTTGTTTCCTGAAACAAATAAGTTTTATTGGCCGAGCCGCCACCTTTTGCAACACATAAAAATTTATAATCCATTCCGCTTGTTGCATAAATATCTATTTGTGCAGGAAGATTATTGCCCGAATTTTTTTCGGCATACATCGATAAAGGAATGGTTTGCGAATAACGCAAATTCTCTTCGGTATAAGTTTGATAAACGCCTAATGATAATGATTCTTCATCGCCGCCACCGGTCCAAACTTGCTGGCCCTTCTTCGCTACAATCGTTGCTGTACCCGTATCCTGGCAAAATGGCAAAACTCCTTTTGCCGCAATCTCTGCATTGCGCAACAGGGTGATGGCAACATATTTATCGTTCTCACTTGATTCTTCATCTTTTAAAATATTGGCAACCATTTTCAAATGTTCGGTGCGCAACATGAATGAACAATCATGAAAACATTGCTTGGCAACTTTTGATAAAACTTCGGGAGAAACTTTTAAAATTTCTTTTCCTTCAAATTCTGTAACAGTAATTCCTTCTTTGGTTAAAAGATAATATTCGGTGTTGTCTTTTCCCAAAGGAAATGGATCTTGATAATGAAATGGAACAGTAGCCATTTGATGATATTTTATGGTGAGTGATTATTTACTCGTTTCGGGATGGCGAAGTTACGAAGTGGCGGCAATTGTTCGGGCATTGATATTTTTTATAAAGAGAATATTTTGATAAGCGGAATTTGAATGAATAAAACATACTTTAGATTTTGAAATAAGTAATTTCTTCAAATACATTTTAATGAAAAAGATATTTTTTATTTTTCTTCTGATGATCAGCTTTCGGGTGATGGCACAAAAACAAATCCCTGTTGGCCCATTACCAACACAAGCACAATTGCAGTGGCAGGATATGGAATTTTATTTCTTTGCACATTTCGGCCCGAATACTTTTACCGATCTGGAATGGGGCAAAGGAACCGAACACGAAGAAGTTTTTAATCCCACGCAATTAGATTGCAGGCAATGGTGCCGTGTTGCAAAAGAAGCGGGTGCAAAAGGAATTATCATTACTGCCAAACATCACGATGGTTTTTGTTTGTGGCCAAGTAAATTTTCAACGCACACTGTTCGCGAAAGCAAATGGAAAGATGGTAAAGGCGATGTGCTGAAAGAATTATCGGCAGCATGCAAAGAATACGGATTGAAATTTGGCGTGTACATTTCTCCCTGGGACCGCAATCATCCAAAATATGGCACTGCCGAATACAATGATGTTTTTGTTGGCATGATGAAAGAATTATTTTCTAATTACGGACCGATAACTGAGTTGTGGTGGGATGGCGCCAATGGCGAAGGCCCCAATGGCAAAAAGCAAGTGTACGATTGGCATCTGTTCGAAAAAACAGTTCGTGATCTATCGCCCAACACTGTTGTGTTCAGCGATATTGGTCCTGATATTCGCTGGGTTGGAAATGAAAATGGTATTGCAGGAAAAACGAATTGGAATTTATTAGATACAGCGGGCTTTACAAGAGGATTGGGTGCACCCAATACCGATACTTTAAATCAGGGAAATGTGAATGGAAAAAATTGGATCCCTGCTGAATGTGATGTGAGCATCAGGCCCGGTTGGTTTTATCATGCGACTGAAGATGATAAAATAAAATCACCCGAAAAATTATTCGATCTCTATTTAAAAAGTGTGGGCCGTGGCGCCAATTTATTGTTGAATGTTCCGCCCGACAGGAGAGGACTAATTAATGAAAAAGATGAAGTAGCATTGATTGCTTTTAAAAAATTGCGCGACCAAAGTTTTAAAAACAATTTGTTGAAGCATGCGATAGTGATTGACAATAAGCATACTGATAAGACAGTTAATTATAAAACTGAGGTCGGTAAAATGATGATACTGAAAGAGCCTGTTAAATTAAATTGTTTGGTATTAAAAGAACAAATTCAAAACGGACAATTCATTAAAAACCTCCATATTATTTTAAGTGATCATGGTACAGAATTGCGAAAAATTTCTGTAACAACTGTTGGCAAAAAACGCGTCGTCACATTTCCGACCGTAGAAGTTACCGAGTTATCTTTTGTTATTACGAATGCAAAATCAAAACCGCAGTTGGAAAATATTGAAGGTTATTTGATCGATGAGAAATTAATTGAAAAAGAATAATTTTTATTACACGAATTTTATCGAATAATAGCACACAGATGACACTGATGATAAGGATTTTCACGGATTATAATCTGTGACTATCTGTTTAATCTGTGTCATTGTGTTCTATTTTTGAATTTGATAAAAGTTGAAGAATGGATAGAAGGTACAAGTGTGCGACGCTCCAAAGGAGTCTTTCGGATAACAGGCGATGCCATGTTCAAAGGACTCCTTCGGAGAAAAACAAATGTTCTCTACAAAATCATTTCCCTTTAAAAATAGCTTTTCTTTTTTCTAAAAATGCAGCAGTACCTTCTTTCATATCGTCGGTAATAAAACATTTTCCAAATTCATTTACTTCAACATCAAAACCATTTTTTGTTTCATTACAAACTGCGTTAGCGGCTGTAATGCAGGCTGCCACTGCAATTGGTGCTTTGCTGTTGATGGTGTTTAAAATATCTTTTGCTTTTTGCAACAACTGATCCTGCGGCAAAACATAATTTACCAAACCATATTGCAAAGCAGTTGCAGCATCGATCATGTTGCCGCTCATTAATAATTCCAATGCTCTTCCTTTGCCAATTAATTGTGTTAAGCGTTGTGTGCCGCCATAACCGGGAATTAATCCGAGGTTCACTTCGGGTTGACCAAACTTTGCATTTTCACTCGCTAATCTGAAATGGCAACTCATTGCCAGCTCGCAACCACCGCCAAGCGCAAAGCCGTTAACGCAGGCCACGATTGGCTTTGCTGCGTTTTCGATCTTGAAGAAAATATCTTGTCCGCGTTTTGCCAATGCTTTTCCTTCTTCGATGGAACTGCCAACAAATTCGCTGATGTCGGCACCGGCAACAAAACTTTTTGGCCCTGCACCGGTGATGATGGCAGATTTTATTTCGGCATTGTTATACACTTCATCCATCACATTATTTAAGTCGTTCATCACTTGTTGATTGAGCGCATTTAATTTATCGGGACGATTGATGGTGATTGTAAGAATATTATTTTCGAGAGAAGTTAATAAAGTAGAATACATAAATTTAGTTTTAAGTTAGTTCTAAAAGTTTCTGTGGTCCCTCACCCAAACTTTTATATAATCTGCAATTTCAGAAGTATTGGTTCCGGGATGAAATAATTTGCCGACACCGGATTTATTTAATTCGATGATGTCTTCATCAGGAATAATTCCGCCGCCGG
>JAGWPQ010000192.1 GCA_028877045.1 Bacteroidota bacterium
AAACGCCTATTACAGCAATTACATGAACAAAAAATAATTTTGTTTCACCAAATATTAAACCATTATTTATAACTGCATTGTTAATGCTTTTATGTGCAAATACGGCGGTTAAAAGCATTCCTGAAATACCACCCACACCGTGACACGGAAATACATCCAGAGTATCATCCAAAGAAGTTTTTGTTCTCCATTCAACCATTAAATTACTCACCAAACTACTGAGAATACCTACCGATAATGCATGTGGGATGCTAATAAAACCTGCTGCCGGCGTAATGGCAACCAACCCAACAACAGCACCAATACAAGTACCCATTGCACTTGGTTTTTTGCCCCTAATCGCATCAAAAATGATCCATGAAAATGCAGCAGATGCGGATGCAGTACAGGTTGTAGCTAATGCTGTTGCAGCCAAACTGTTGGCACCAAATGCAGATCCTGCATTAAATCCTATCCATCCAAACCATAATAACCCGGTACCGATCATTACATAAGTTACTCTTGCCGGATTATGGTTGGTTTCATTTCTTCCTTTTAAATAAATAGCACTTGCCAACGCAGCCCAACCAGCACTCATATGAACAACTGTTCCACCGGCAAAATCCAATACGCCAAATTTTGATAAGATACCATCGGGGTGCCATGTTGCATGTGCCAATGGAGTATAAATAAGTAAGCTGAATAAAACGATAAATAAAATATAGGAAGTGAATCTTATTCTTTCGGCAAAAGCTCCGGTGATCAATGCAGGAGTGATGATGGCAAACTTGAGTTGATAAAAAGCAAATAAAATTAACGGAATTGTGGAAGCTAATTTAATGGTACCATCTGCTGAAGTGATGGGGCCACCCTCAATTACACCCTTCATCATAAAAAATGTACTAGGGTCCCCGATTATACCTCCATGTGATTTTCCAAATGCCAAACTAAAACCAACAACAACCCATAGTATTGTTATGATCGACATAGAAATAAAACTCTGCAACATGGTTGAAATAACATTTTTCTTATTTACCATGCCGCCATAAAAGAAAGCCAGGCCCGGAGTCATGATTAAAACCAATGCTGTTGCGCATAACATCCATGCAATATCTGCACTGTTTAAATCAGGGTTTGGTTTTGTGGCTTTCGGCAGGCTTGGGAAAATAAAACTCAGAATAACAAGCACAAATAAAAGAATGAAAGGAATAAGGGCTAATCTGCGTGTCATCGACATAAACAAACAAAGTTTAATTCGTTATTTTAGATAGATATTATGCAAATATTGTAGCATTTTTTTGAAATTCAATGATATATTTTATTTAATTATTTGAAATTATCTTGTGTTTTAGGTTGTAAATTAAAAAATCCCCATAAACAGGGGATCTTTTAACTTAATTTTTTGGGATTTTATTTTCTTCGGGGATAAACTTCTAATGCTTTTTCTAGGCAATCCATGGCTTTATTAATATTGTCCTTATTTAAAACATAGGCAAGCCTTACTTCCTGTTTACCTAAACCTTCGGTACTATAAAAGCCGGTTGCAGGTGCAAGCATCACTGTTTGATTATTGTAATTAAAATCTTCCAATAACCATTGACAAAAAACATCTGCATCATCAATGGGTAATTTGGCTATGGCATAAAAAGCGCCGCCCGGATTTGGACAAAATACACCATTCATTGCATTCAATCTTTTTACAATCAGATCTCTGCGTGATTTATATTCTGCTTTTGTTGTATCAAAATAATTTGAAGGAAGATCAATAGCAGCTTCACCTGCAATTTGTGCAAAAGATGGCGGACTTAATCTTGCCTGAGCAAACTTCATCACAGCATCCAAAAGATTTTTATTTTTTGTAACGAATGCGCCAATTCTTCCGCCACAGGCGCTGTATCTTTTGCTGATGGTGTCCATTATTACAACATGCTCATCAACTCCGGTTAAATGCATGGCACTGATTTGTTTTCCCTCATAACAAAATTCGCGGTAAGCTTCATCCGAAAATAAATACAAATTATGTTTGATCACGATCTCTTTCAGTGCCAACATTTCTGGTTCGGTATATAAATAACCCGTTGGATTATTAGGATTGCATATAACAATTGCCTTTGTTTTAGAAGTAATTTTCTTTTCAAATTCTTCCATAGCCGGTAATGCAAAACCATTTTCAATGGTTGATGTTACCGGAACAACATTTACTCCTGCAGCAACTGCAAAACCATTATAGTTTGCATAAAAAGGTTCGGGAATTATTACTTCATCACCCGTATCCAAGCATGCCATAAAACCAAATAAAATGGCTTCACTTCCACCGGTTGTAATGATGATCTGATTGTAATTGATATCGATGCCAACACTCTTATAATAACTAACCAATTTTCTTCGATAACTTTCGTTACCCGCACTGTGACTGTATTCCAGCACTTTGAAGCTACTGTTTCTAACGGCATCCAAAACAAGTTTTGGTGTTTCAATATCGGGTTGACCAATATTAAGATGATAAACTTTTATTCCTTTTTGTTTAGCTGCTTCAGCATATGGAACCAGCTTACGGATGGGGGAGGCGGGCATTAGATGTCCGCGTTTACTTATTTCTAGCATGCCATAAAGGTAAATGCCTCACCACATAAAACAAAAAACGCTGTTAATTAATAACAGCGTTTTTTAATTTTTTTTATTAAAACTAATTTTTGGGTAATAAAACTTCGCCTTCGATACTCAATATTTCAGGTTCGTCGATATTGGCAAATTTTACAGTTACATTTTTTTTGAAAACGCCTGATAGGGCTGCATTATAAGTAACTTTAATTTTTCCTTCTTTTCCTTTGGCAATAGGTTGTTTGGGATATTCAGGAGTGGTACAGCCACATTCGGCAGTGGCAATTTCTACTACCAATGGTTTTGACCCGCTGTTTACAAAAGAAAAACTGTAACTAACAGGAGTTCCTTTTTTTATCTTACCGAAATTGTGTTTTTTACTGTTGAACTTTACAGCATCCTGCGCAAATGTTGCAACTGATGCAAATAAAAATAATAGCAGAAATATTTTCTTCATCTGATTAATAATTTAAAATTGTTTTATTTTTTGTGTACTTGTACTTGTTGAAGCCGGAGGGGCGGGTGGAGCCGTAAAAGTTTCGCCCTTAAAAGTTACCACTTTGCTGAAACCGCCGCTTAAATATAAGGTTGCAAATTTGCTG
>JAGWPQ010000193.1 GCA_028877045.1 Bacteroidota bacterium
ACGTCGTGCGATCAGAGCCTGTAATCCGTTGTTCAAACCAATGCCCACCACTGCAAAAATGAGATAGTAAACGCCTGTAATGCCCGCCACGGCTAAGGATCGTTGCCCTAATCCTCCCAAAAAAATATTATTGGTAATAAAATTAATTTGCGGCACAATGATGGCAGCCGAAATAGGCAAAGCTATTTTCAGTATCTGCTTATTGCTGATATTAACTCTCAGATCGGGATGTTTGCTTTGCTGGTTCATAAAAGGATGCAAATCTACTTTTTTGTACCTTCAAAAATCACTTTCGCTGCATAACAATAATTTTTTATCATTGCATCGTTATCTTTGAGAAATGGTTCAAAAGCAAATTAGCATTTACGGAGAATTGGAAACACAATCGCCTTTCAACAGCGATCAACTGGTGTTGGAATTAAGCAATACACATATTGCGATGATGGTAAAATTTTCGGGAAAGAAACATGTGGGCGCTTTTGAATTGTTTGAGTTCGACAGTAACCTGATGAGTTGGTATGATATATTTCATCAGGTAAGGGTTGAATCAATTATTTTAGACAGAAGTTATAACGATACGCGTTTGTTTTTTAATTTGAATGAAGCAGTTGTTATGCCGGCGCAGGCTTTTAACACAAATGCTGCCGATGCTTATCTGACAGCGGTTCACGGCGACAGCACCAATCATATCATCAGGTACGACAACATCGTTTCGGATGCAAGCTTAATAAATGTGTACCGTGTAAAAAAATCGTTGCATGATATTGTGAACAGTAATTTGATGATGGTCACACCGCGTCATGTGTATTCTAAATTATTGGAAAATGTGTTGAACAACAATGTCATCTTTCAGGGTGCATTCCTCAAATTGGACTTCTATAATAATTTGATGAATGTTGTTTTGCTGAAAGACGGCATCCTGCATTTAATTCAATCCTACAGTTTCCAGACACCCGATGATGTGTTGTATTATTTGCTGAACATTGCCGAAAAGTTTGAAATATCAACAACAGAAACACCTGTTGAGGTTTCGGGATTGATAGATATCAAGTCGCAATATTTCGATTACATCGAAAAAATTTTCCAAAAAATATCTTTCGCAACACTGAAAGCAGATAATATCTTCAGGAATTATTCGGGCGAATATCCACCACATTATTTCACACCTTTTCTTAACCTCACCGTATGAGGATCATTTCAGGCAAATGGGGTGGACGAAGAATATCACCACCCGCAAACATGCCCCACACAAGGCCTACAACCGATATAGCCAAAGAAGGCTTGTTCAATATTTTGCAGAACAGGATCGATTTTTCTGATATCAAAACATTGGATCTTTTTGGCGGCACGGGTTGCATCAGCTACGAACTGGCATCGCGTGGTGCGGGTGATTTGACGATCATTGAAAAAGATGCCGTCATGCATTCTTTCATCAAAAAGAATATAGATATGCTGGGCATACAAAATTGCAAGGTGATCAAGATGGATGTGTTTAATTTTTTAAATACCTGTACTGATTCGTTCGACTTTATTTTTGCTGGTCCGCCTTATGCATTGGGGCCGATCGATGAACTGCCAAAAATAATCGTCCAAAAAAAACTCATCAACCCCGATGGTTATTTTGTGCTGGAACATACCCCGCGAAACAAATATGAAGGCTTCGAAGGATTTAAATTTGTACGTAATTACGGAACAACATTATTTTCTTTTTTTACAAATGAATAAATGGTTATTCAAACTGATGAAGTATGACAAAAAAAGAATTACGGAATATTTATAAAGAAAAAAGGAGATCAATAGCTGCAAAAGATAAATTGATTTGGGATGATCTGTTATTGATCCAATTCCAAAAAATAAATCTTGAAAATATCCGCACCGTATTTGTGTATTGGCCGATGGAAAATATGAATGAGCCTGATACACATGCAGCCATCAGGTATTTGCAATACATGATCCCAGGTTTGCAATTGGCATATCCTGTTATTCATCAAAATTTATCATCCGAAATGAAAGCGATTTTAACTGATGATGAAACAGATTTTTTTGAAAACAGTCTTGGTATCATCGAGCCTGAAAACGGAACAGAGATCTATCCCGAGAAAATAGATCTGGTGCTGGTACCCATGCTTATTTGCGATAGAGCAGGCAACAGGATTGGTTTTGGAAAAGGTTATTACGACCGATTCTTAATTCGTTGCAGAAAAAATGTTCTTAAAATTGCTTTTTCTTATTTCGATCCGGTTGATAAAATTGATGATACCGATGCTTTTGATGTACCTTTAAATCTCTGCATTACCCCCCGAACGATTTATGAATTTGAATAATTTCTTTTTACGGTCATTTCGCATATTATTATTACCATTTGCATTATTGTATGGCTTGATAGTAAATACCAGGAACTGGTTATACGATAAAAATTATTTTAAATCGGCCAGATTTAATTTCCCCATCATTTGTGTTGGCAATATTGCAGTTGGCGGTACAGGCAAATCGCCGATGGTTGAATATTTGCTATCCTTATTGCACCAACAATTCAAAACAGCTACTTTAAGTCGAGGTTATAAAAGAAAAACCATTGGTTATGTGTTGGCCAATGAAAATACAACCGCATTGGATATTGGAGATGAACCGATGCAGTTTCATTTAAAATTTCCGGATGTAGCTGTTGCTGTTGGCGAAGAAAGGATTTTTGCCATTCCCGAATTGTTGCAGGATGTGCATGGACTGGAATTAATTATTTTGGACGATGCGTTTCAACACCGGTCGGTTACCGCAGGGTTCAATATTTTATTGACCGAGCATAATAATTTATATACCAGGGATTTTTTTCTGCCTACCGGCGATCTGAGGGATGCGGTATCTTCAGCAAAACGAAGCGATATCATTGTTGTAACAAAATGCCCGCCTGATCTTTCTATCGATAAAAAGCAAAGGCTTATCAGAAACATCAATCCTTTACCATCTCAAAAAATATTTTTTACTGCGATAGAATATGGGGCGCCTTATCATATCATCACAAAAGAAGAAAAAAGTATCACGGCAGAAGATGAGGTATTATTGGTTTGCGGCATTGCCAATCCAAAACCTTTGAAAGAATATTTATTGCATCATGCATTTACTTATTACCAAACCGATTTTGCAGATCATCATATTTTTTCGATAGATGATCTGAAAGAAATAAAAGAAAAGTTTCAGGAAATTGATGCTGAGAAAAAAATAATTCTCACAACAGAAAAAGATGCTGTGAGGTTAACTAAATTCAAAGATGAATTAACAGACCTGCCGTTATTTGTAATCCCCATCACACATAAATTTTTGTTTGAAGAAGGTGAACAATTTAATGAGGCTGTTATTTCTTTTATCAGGAACTTTAAGTTCAAGAGTTCAATATGAGCAAGAAGAAAAAGACAAAACAACATACGCATAGATCGCCGCAAACCCTTGCTGCTAAAGGACAATTGGAAGTTACCAGAAGCGGGATGGGATTTGTTGTAATTGGTGATGGTACTGCTGATATTTTGGTACGTCCCGGCGATTTTAATACTGCATTGCATGGCGATACCGTTAGGGTAAAAGTGATCAAAGAAAATGCAAACACCAAAAAAAAAGAAGGCAGGATCACTGAAGTAATCTCCCGTAAACAAACTGAGTTCACAGGCCATATTCAATTGGCTACCAACTTTGCATTCTTTATTCCCGATACCGATAAACCAATGCCCGATCTGTTTATTCCATTGAATAAATTAAAAGGTGCCAAAAATAAAGAACGTGTTGTAGCAAGATTAGTGCAATGGGAAAAAGGCGATAAAAAACCTGTGGGTGAAGTCATCAGCATCATGAAACCCGAAGATGAAAATGATGCAGCGATGAAAGGTTTATTGGCCGAAGCGGGTTTTCCGCTTTCGTTTGATGCGGCTGTGTTGCAGCAGGCATCGCAATTGCCAATAGTTTTGGATAAAGCAGAAATTGCAAAACGCAGAGATTGCAGGCATATACTAACATTTACCATCGATCCTGTTGATGCAAAAGATTTTGATGATGCTATTTCCATCCGGAAAATAAAAAATGATATTTACGAGATCGGTGTGCATATTGCCGATGTGAGTCATTATGTGCATCCCGATTCTGTTTTGGATGAAGAAGGATATAAACGTGCGACATCTGTTTATTTACCGGATAGGGTAAATCCAATGTTGCCTGAAAAAATTTCGAATGAATTATGTTCGCTTCGTCCCAATGAAGATAAGTTTACTTTCTCTGCTATTTTTCAGATGAATACCAAAGGAGAAATAAAACAACATTGGTTGGGCAAGACGGTCATTCATTCCGATCATCGTTATACTTACGAAGATGTACAAAATATCATCGAAGAAAATGACGGACCAAATAAAGATGAAATCCTATTATTGAATGATATTGCGCAACGCTTACGCAAACAGCGTTTCAGCAAAGGCGCTATAAATTTTTCATCGCAGGAAGTGCGGTTTAAATTAGATGACAAAGGTGCACCCGTTGGCATTGTTGTAAAAGAAAGTAAAGAATCGCATCAACTCATCGAAGAATTCATGTTACTAGCCAACAGAACGGTGGCGGAGCAAATCGGTAAGATAAAGATCAATCAAAAAGAAATCCCTTTTCCATATCGCGTACATGATCAACCAAACGAAGAAAAGCTAACACCGTTCATTGTGTATGCAAGAAAATACGGACATAAATTTGATATTTCATCGCCACAAAAAATTGCGCACAGTTTTAATCAGATGCTGATCGATGCGCATGGCAAGCCAGAGCAGCATGTGTTGGAACAATTGGGTATCCGTACAATGGCCAAAGCAATTTATACGGTAGAAAATATCGGGCATTATGGTTTGGCATTCGAACATTATTGTCATTTTACTTCGCCTATCCGCCGCTATCCCGATGTGCTGGTGCATCGCATTTTGCAAAGTGTGCTAGAAGGCAAACCCATCATCGATAAAAAGATGGAAGAGAAGTGTAAGCATTGCAGCGAAAGAGAAAGGGCTGCAATGGAATGCGAACGTGCAGGTAATAAATACAAACAGGTTGAATTCCTGAAAGGCCATATTGGTGAAGTGTTTGAAGGTGTGGTAAGTGGTGTTGCCAATTTTGGTTTTTGGGTTGAAACTGTTGAACATAAATGCGAGGGATTGGTTACAGTTGTTGGATTAAGCGATTACGATGATTTCAGATTAGTGGAAACTGATTATTGTTTGGTGGGAAGAAGAAGCGGTCGTCAATTCAAAATAGGAGATAAGGTTTGGATAAAAGTGGTAGCAGCCAATTTAGAAAAACGCCAGCTCGATTATGAGTGGGTGATCGATGGTAATAAAGAAGTGGATGCAGATGAAAAGATTGTTCTTAAGAAGAAACAAAAAAGAAGAAAA
>JAGWPQ010000024.1 GCA_028877045.1 Bacteroidota bacterium
GATAGTCTCATCACATCATTTATAGAAAAACCCAAAGCCGAAATTTTGGGCGATTGGATAAGTGATACCGGTGCCGAAATGCAGGCTGAAGGAAGGGTTTATCTGGCGTCGATGGGTATTTATATTTTCAGTAAAAAAGTTTTATATCATTTATTGAAAGAAGAATATCCTGATGCAACAGATTTTGGAAAAGAGATCATGCCGCATTCGATCGAAAAATATAAAGTCGCAAGTTTTCAATACGATGGTTACTGGACCGATATCGGAAATATTTATTCTTTCTTTGAAGCAAACCTTGCATTAACGCAGGAAATTCCACCATTTAATTTATTCGACAACAGCAAAGTGGTCTACACACGTGCAAGAATGTTACCGCCTGCAAAGATCAGTGGCACTACTTTAGAAAAAACAATCATTGCTGAAGGCTCGATCATTAATGCAAGCCGCTTGGAAAGTTGTGTAGTGGGTATTCGTGCACGCATTGGTTATGGTACTACTGTTGTCAACACTTATATCATGGGTAACGATTATTACGAAACATTGGAAGTGATGGCTGATAATATCAGTAAAGGCATTCCTAAAATCGGCATTGGCGAAAGATGTTACATTAAAGATGCATTGATCGATAAAAATTGCCGCATTGGTAATGATGTGAGAATTAATGGAGGTAAGCATTTGGAGAATACCGATCATCCTTTGTATACGGTGAAAGACGGAATAGTGGTTGTGAAAAAAGGCGCCATCCTGCCGGATGGATTTGTAATTTAAGTAATACCAAAAACATCCCTTGTGGATGTTTTTTTATTGTACTTTTATCGTCGTGTACTTTTTACATATTTCATTAAACGATTGCTATGGCATTTACTAACAATTCAACTGCATCATCCAACAGCAATAAACCTGTGCTGAGTTTCTGGAAGATCTGGAATATCAGTTTTGGATTTCTGGGTGTACAAATTGGTTATTCTTTACAAAATGCAAATACAAGCAGGATACTTTCTGCAATAGGTGCCGATCCGCATCATCTGAGTTTATTTTGGTTAGCAGCTCCGTTGGCGGGATTAATTGTACAACCGATCGTTGGTTTATCGAGTGATAAAACATGGACAAGATTAGGAAGAAGAATCCCTTTTATTTTAGGTGGCTCTCTTATTTCGGCATTGGCAATGTTCTTTATGCCCAATTCTGAACACTTCGCAGAACTATTGCTGCCATTGTTTTTTGGCGCAACTATGTTGTTGTTGATGGATACATCTTTTAATGTAACCATGCAACCGTTCAGAGCATTGGTAAGCGATATGGTTCCCGAAAGTCAGCGTAATAAAGGTTATGCCATTCAAAGTTTTTTAATTAATACGGGTGCATTTGTTGGATCAATGCTGCCATTTATTTTGACCAATGTTTTTCATGTTGCCAACGAACCTGCTGCCGGTGAAAAAGTAGCACCAACAGTTATCTGGGCATTTTATTTTGGTGGCGGTGCTTTGTTGTTTAGTGTTTTTTGGACTTCATTTCGTACAAAAGAATATCCCCCCGAAGAATATGCGAAGTATAATAATATTGATACCACTGAAAAAACTAAAATGTCTTTTTTCGATTTGCTGAAAAATATTCCTGCCACAATGTGGCAATTATCGGTTACACAATTTTTTTCATGGTTTGCATTGTTTTTAATGTGGGTTTTCACAACACAGGGTATTGCACAAAACATTTGGCATACCATCGATCCTAAATCAAAAGATTTTAATGATGCAGGCAACTGGACAGGTGTAATTTTCGCGGCGTACAGTTTATTTGCTGCATTGTATTCGTTGGCATTAACGCCATTGGCAAATAAATTCGGTAGAAAAAATACTTATATGCTTTCACTGGTTGCCGGTGGAGTAGGTTTAATGTCGATGATGTTCATTACCGATAAAAATTTATTATTTATTCCGATGATCGGCGTTGGTATTGCATGGGCTGCAATACTTGCATTGCCTTATGCCATTCTTTCTTCATCATTACCCGCAAAACAAACCGGGGTCTACATGGGCATTTTTAATGCAACCATTACCATACCTCAGATTGCTGCAGGTTTATTGGGCGGGATTGCATTAAAATTATTGGGAGATAATGCAATTAATGTAATTGCTTTAGCAGGTGCATCAATGATCGTTGCAGGAATATGCGCCAAACTGGTCATTACAACAAAAGAATAAATTTGTGTAATATTTTTATTTGTATTGATTACATAGAATTATTGATAATTTTATGTTTCGATAATGAGTGAGATTTTTATTCTTATGAATTATTCCTTTCAATCAATAAATTAAACCACATGAAAAAGATAACAATTTTATTGTTGATTATTTCAGGTTCAGTCATTGTAAAAGCACAGGATTTCGGTCAGATCATTGCCGGCTCATTGCCCGATGCAAATAAATATGCAGGTGCTTATTTGAAGCCTTTCGGTGAAGGAGAAATTTATAATTTGTCACGTGGATGGTATTCAACAGCAAGAGCACATAAATTTTTAGGTTTCGATATTTCTGTAAATATTCAGGCTGCAATTGTGCCAACAGCCAATCAAAGTTTCACTTTTAATAACAGCGATTATTCAACTTTTAAATTACATGGAGGTGCTTCATCGGCTTCACTTCCAACATTTGTTGGCAGCGGTACATCAACACAACAAATTGATGTTACCAATACGGTTAATGGCCAGCAGGTATCAACAAGTTTTACAGCACCAACAGGCATTGGCGATGATTTTAAAAAGAATATTTCTTTTATTCCCGTTGCTGTTCCGCTGCCTGTTGCACAAATCGGAATTGGTTTATTTAAACATACTGATCTAAAAGTTCGCTATTTTCCAAAAACCGATTTCAGTAATGTTTCCATTGGTGTGTTTGGTGTGGCATTACAGCATGAGTTCAGTAAATATCTTCCTTTCATTAAAAAAGTTCCTTTCTTACATTTATCGGCATTGGCAGGGTACAGCAGGATTGATGCAAGCTATAAACCAAAATTTGATCAGAATTCTTCGGTACAAAGCACTAATGCGCTGGCAGGATATAATATTTCTGCTTTCACTTTGCAAGGAATTGCTTCGGTTAAATTTTCTCTTCTCGAAATTTATACATCAGTTGGATATTCTACCGGAAAATCAGATATTAATTTAAACGGAGATTATACTATTACTTATAATACAGGTTATCCGCCGCCAAATGATAAAGTAACTGCTCATCAAAAAGATCCGGTTGCATTGTCGTATACTGCAGGTGGTATCACAAACACATGGGGGATAAGACTAAATCTTACTATATTAAAAGTTTATGCCGATTACACTTTTGCAAAATACAATGGAGTGGGTGTTGGTATTGCTTTAGCACTCAGATAAAATCCTTTTTATGAAATATAAGTTTACAGTTTTTGTTGTTGCATTTTTTTGCGTTACGATAAATATCTATGCTCAATACGCAACCGTTTATCCCACCAATTGGTGGGTGGGAATGAAACACAATAAAATTCAGTTACTGATCAAAAGCGATCACGAGCAATTTAATAAGGAGCAGCTTCGCATAAATTATTCAGGTATCACTGTTACTAAAATTAATCAGTTAGACAACAGCAAATACATCAGTGCAGATATCACCATTGCCAATACAGTAAAACCCGGGACAGTTAAAATTGAATTTATATCAAACAAAAAAATTAATACCGTTGAATGGCAATTAAAGGAAAGAAGAAAAGGAAACGGCACGCAATATGCCCAGGGTGTTAATTCAACCGATCTGATTTATTTAATTATGCCCGATCGTTTCAGCAATGGTGATACAACAAACGATCATGTTGCAGGAATGAGGGATCAATCATTGAACCGTAACGAAATCTATGATCGGCACGGCGGTGATATGCAGGGTATCATCAATCATCTCGATTACCTGCAAAGCCTTGGTATCACAGCATTGTGGATGACACCTGTGATTGAAAATGATGAGCCTAACAGAACAGAACATGGTTATTCGTTCACCAATCATTATAAAATTGATGCACGTCTTGGTGGTGCAGAAACCTATAAAAAATTAAGCGATGCATTGCATAAACGCGGCATGAAATTAATTCAGGATGCTGTGTATAACCATGTGGGCAGCGAAAATATTTTTATAAAAGATCCGCCAACAAAAGATTGGTTTCATCAATGGCCAACATATACCGGAACGAATTATAAAGATCAGGTATTATTCGATCCTTATGGTTCTGCTAAGGAGAAAAAAATCATGACCGATGGTTGGTTCACGCAAAAAATGCCTGATGTAAATCAATCTAATCCTTACTTCGCGAATTATTTAATTCAACATGCGATCTGGTGTGTGGAAGAATTTGGAGTAGATGGCTGGCGTATTGATACGTACATTTATAACGATCTTGATTTCATGAATCGATGTAATGCTGCGTTGGTTGAAGAATATCCCAAGATGACCATGTTCGGCGAAACATGGGTTCACGGAACTGCAGCACAGGCTTACTTTGCAGCAAATAATATCAACACAGCTTTTAAAAGCAATTTGATTGGCGTAACAGATTTTCAAATGTTGTTTTATGGTATCATACCTTCATTGACCCAGGATTTCGGTTGGACCGAAGGCGTGAATAAATTATATACAACATTAAGCAATGACTTCTTGTACAAGAATGCAAATAACAATGTGATCTTTTTGGACAATCATGATCTTACCCGTTTTTATTCGGAAATGAAAGAAGATGTCAATAAATTAAAGATGGGCGTTGCATGGTTATTAACTACACGTGGTATTCCGCAAATTTATTATGGTACAGAAGTGCTGATGAAAGGAGTGAAGAATCCCGATGGTTGGGTACGTTTGGACTTTCCGGGTGGATGGAATGGTGATAAGAAAAATGCTTTCACTCAGGAGGGATTATCTGATGAAGAAAAAGATATGTTGCAATACACAAAAACATTGGCAAACTTTCGCAAACGATCATCTGCCATAACAAAAGGAAAACTGATGCAATATATTCCTTATGATGGTTTGTATGTTTATTTCCGTTACGATAATAATCAAACCATCATGTGTGTGATGAATACAAGCGATAAAGAAAAACAAATTGATTTTAAAAAATATGATGAACGCACAGCCAATTTTTCAAAAGCTGTTGATGTGATTAACGGAACATC
>JAGWPQ010000194.1 GCA_028877045.1 Bacteroidota bacterium
ATAACCGATGAAACCGATGATGGCAAAAGGCATTACCATTAAATAAACGATGGCGCCGTTCAATGCTTTTGCAGGGCCTTCGCCCATTTGTTGGGCTGTTTTAGAGCAGATAGAACATTGTGCCACGGCTGTTTGAAAGAAAGCCGCTAAAAGGAATAATATTAAAACCAATTTCTTCATTCATCAATTATTTCGCAGCAAATATAGGTTGCTGGGAATAATTTTTTATCTTTCTTCTTCAACTAATTGCCATGCAACACCGGAGAAAGTTTTTACAACAAGCAACCTTATTGGCTGGCGCATTCTCTGCCAACAGCCTATTTAATCAGTTACATGCTGCCGAAATGGAGCAATCACAACAACGTGTTAAAAATTTGTCGGCTGCCGATGTTGCAACCGATGAAGATTACTGGAGCGTAATTCAGCAGGCGTATACCGTTAGTCCAAATATTATTAATTTAAATAATGGCGGTGTTAGTCCGGCGCCGCGTGTGGTGCAGGAAGCGCTTGATCGTTACAATAAATTAGTGAATGAAGGTCCTTCTTATTTCATGTGGCGGATATTGGATGAGGGCAGGGAACCGCTACGGCAAAAATTAGCAGAGCTGGCAGGATGTAATGCCGAAGAAATTGCCATCAACCGAAATGCTACTGAATCACTGAATACAGTGATTTTTGGATTGGATCTGAAAGCCGGTGATGAAGTGATTGGCACCAAACAGGATTATCCAAACATGATCAATGCATGGCGGCAACGCGAACAGAGAGAAGGAATAAAATATACTCAGGTCAGTTTTAATTTCCCGATAGAAAATGATGAAGAAATTGTAAGTGCTTATGAAAAAGCAATTACGCCCAAAACAAAGATCATTCATGTAACACATATCATTAATTGGGTTGGACAAATCATGCCGGTGAAAAAAATTTCGCAAATGGCACACCGGCACGGCATTGAAGTTATTTGCGATGCGGCACATTCGTTTGCATTGCTCGATTATAATATTCCTGATCTGGAATGCGATTACTGGGGAACATCGTTGCATAAATTTTTAAGTGCGCCTATCGGCAGCGGCATGTTATGGATAAAGAAAGAAAAGATCGAAAAAATATGGCCGTTGGTTTGTAACGATAAACCAAGAAGCTCTGATATCAGAAAGTTTGAAACCCTTGGCACTCGCAGCTTTCCGATTGAACAGGCAATTGGCGAAGTTGTTAATTTTCAAAATGCGATTGGCAATAAAAGAAAAGAAGAACGCATTCGTTATTTAAAAAATTATTGGGCCGAAAGAGTTAGTGTGATCCCGAAAGTAAAAATTAATACTTCTTTAAAGCCGCAATATTCCTGTTCGATTTGCGGTGTAAGTATTGACGGAATGACACCGGGCGAATTGGATAATGCTTTATTCAACAATTATAAAATTCATACTGTTGGCATTGTTTGGGAAAACATAAGTTGTGTTAGAATTACGCCTCATGTTTATACCAGAATTGAAGACCTGAATAAATTGGTTAGGGCGATTGAAGAGATTGCGAAGAAAAAATAAAACTGTTGAATTTTTATTTTCAGTACAAGTGTGCGACGCAACAGGTGATGCCATGAAATACTATCGCTCGTAACAAAAAAATTACAGATCTCCCAACTGCGGCCGCATAATAATTTCTTCCACGCAAGCTTGCGGCGATAATTGCGATGCAGCAAAAATCATTTTTGCAACATCATCGGCTTCCATAATTCTTTTTTCATCAACACCGCTGCCGGCCCAGCTATCACTTAAAGTTGCACCCGGTAAAACAGTGGTAACTTTTATGTTGTAAGGTTTTAATTCTTCGCGTAAATTTTTACTGAAACCAAGCAAGGCAAATTTGCTGATGCTGTAACTGCCGCCATTTTTGTACGCCTGCAAAGAAGCGATGGAACAAATATTAAAAATATGTCCGCTTTTGTTTTTAATCATGACCGGCAGCAATGCTCTTGTCAAATGATAAGTACTGTACAAATTAGTTTCGATCATTTTTTCCAATATGCCATCTTCTTCATTGTGCACATTGCCGGGCAAAAATTTTCCTGCATTATTAATCAAGATATCGGGCACACCAAAACTTAAACACCATGCCGCAAATGCTTGTACAGCCTGCTTTTGCCGCATATCAACTATTTTTGTATGAACAGTTGATTGAGGAAATTGCCGGTGCAATTCATCAGCAGTTTTAAGTAACACATCTTCGTTTCTGGCACATAAAAACAATGTATTTCCAGCAACTGCAAATTGTTGTGCAATGGCTTTACCAATTCCTTTTGATGCGCCGGTAATAATAATATTCATAGTTAATTTATATTTTGCCTTTAGATTTGACAAAACAAATATCGCATCAACATTTTTAATTTGATACATGGCTTATAAACATTTATTCTTCGACCTTGATCACACGCTGTGGGATTTTGAAATGAATACAAAAGAAACATTGCAGGATCTGTATGAACTTAATGCTTTAAAAGAAAAAGGTGTTGCTGATTTTGAAATTTTTTTCAGCAAATACAGTTATCATAATCATAAGCTGTGGGATAAATACACCAAGGGTTTGATCAAGCAGGATGAATTGCGATGGAAAAGAATGTGGCTGGCTTTATTGGAATTTAAAATTGCTGATGAAATGTTGGCAAAGAATATTGCCGTTCAATATTTGGAAATTTTGCCTACCAAAAAAAATCTGTTTCCCTACACTTTTGAAATATTGGATTATTTAAAAGGCAAAGGTTATATCATGCATTTAATAACCAATGGTTTCGAAAATGTTCAATATAATAAATTACGCAACAGCAACCTTACAAATTATTTTGTTGAAGTAATTACATCCGAAGCCAGCAATAGCATAAAACCAAACAAAGAAATTTTTGAATATGCTTTGCAAAAATCGGGTGCTGCAATTGAAGAAAGCATCATGATTGGCGATAATTTAGATGCCGATATTCAGGGCGGTATCAATGCGGGATTGGATACTATTTTTGTAAATCATTTAAACATCGAGCCCCATATTCATGCCACTTATGTTGTTCATCATTTAAAAGAATTAGAAAATATTCTTTAAATGAAAAGCCTCAAATTATTGAGGCTTTTTATTTATAAAGTGAAAACGAAATTATGATTTCATGGTTGCTGTTGATTTTTTATAGCAATCTTTTTTACAATCTTTCTTTTTGCAATCTTTACCGCAAGATTTTCCTTTAGCGCATTCTTTTCCGCAATTCATTTTTGTTTTAGTACTGTCCTGAGCAAATGCAACACCGCTAACTAAAAATGCAGAAACTGCAAGTATCAATAATTTTTTCATGGTTTTATTTTAGGTGTAATAATTTTTATATTCTATGAAAGTAAAACAATCGAAAATATAAAATGCAGATTTAAAAAAAATAAATTTCTTTTATGATAAATCACATTAATCCCAATGCGCTAACACTGTTACACCGCCTTTTACTTTTTGATTTAATTTAACATCGATCTTGGTTCCTACCGGTAATAAAACATCTACCCTGCTACCAAATTTTATGAAACCAAATTCATGATTTTGTTTTACGTGCTGACCAACATGTGTGTAATTACAAATTCTTTTTGCCATTGCTCCGGCAATTTGTTTGTACAAAACTGTTCCAAAATTATTTTTTACTGCAACACTCCATCTCTCATTTTCTGTTGACGATTTTGGATGCCACGCCACCAAATATTTTCCTTTTTGGTATTGACTGTAAATCACTTCGCCACTCATGGGATTCCTGTTCACGTGCACATTTGCGGGGCTCATAAAAATACTTACCTGAATGCGTTTATCTTTAAAATATTCTTCATCAATCATTTCTTCTATCACCACTACTTTGCCGTCGGCCGGACAAATTATTTTATGATCATCCTTGGTTAATCTTCTTTCAGGAATTCTGAAAAACGAAATTAAAAACAACAATATAAATAAGGAGATCAAAAAAATTGAAACAGAAAGCCAGTAAAGTTGCGAACTGATAAATGCAAAGGATACTAAATTCACCACACCAAAAACCAATGCAGCAATCCCGATTGTTCTATATCCCTCTCTGTGAATGATCATCTGTTATAATTGAGCCGCAAAGATAAAAGAAAGAAATGAGAGAAAAATTTTGATACCAACTGTTGTATTTTATGGCATCACCTGTTGCCACGCTCGGTTCAAAGTTCCTTTTTCATGGTGGCAATGCGTGGCAGCTTGTACTGAGCTTGTCGAAGTATCGCACTCTTGTACTGCATACCAATGGTCATCTAAACAAACAACATAATAAATAACCAAACAAATGGTGTTGCAATCAATAAAGAATCGAAGCGATCTAAAAATCCGCCATGACCCGGCATAAAATTACCGCTGTCTTTTACATTGGCCATGCGTTTTATTTTACTTTCTAACAAATCGCCGAAAGTACCTGCCACAGCAGCTATTAAAGCAATGATTAAAAATTCGTAGTCGATTTTTTTATCCAAAAAGTATAAAATAATGGCAATCGTTGCAACTGATAAAATAACACCACCAACAGTTCCTTCCCAGGTTTTTTTAGGAGATATTTTAGACAAAGGTGTTTTGCCAATGAAGGAACCAACGATATATGCCATTGTATCGTTGATCCAAATCGAAATAATAATCGTTAATGGATATTGTAACCCGAAATCAGCAAATAAAAAATTTTGTCCTTTAAAAATCATTCCAATATTTCTTAAATCAATCATCAATCCCCAACTTAAAGAAATATAAATTAATCCCAACAACGAATAGCCGATCAGTTTTATGTTCAAATGTTTTTTAAAAACAATTTCTTTTCCTAAAAATAAAATGGCAATAATCAATCCCGTCAGCCAACCAATTCCCTGTAATTCTGCATGGCCGATTTTATATGCACGATTCGTCATCCACATCATAAAACAAAAACCAATTAACATGATGCTGTATTTATGAAACCAATCAATTTGCTTATAATCTTCATCAATCAGTCCAATTAATTTTTGATATTCAATCCAGCAACCAAAATGAATAATGGTAAATAATAAAAAGAATGTCCAATGATTAATTAATAATCCCGAAAGCATCACCACCGCAAACACAATGGCCGTAAGGGTTCTAGTTTTAAACGTTTGAAGATTGAATGCCATGAATATGTAAGATTTACGAAGTAAGAAGTACGATTTTTTAATTAAGCAATGCCCTATCTACTAATTGTTTTGCCAGTTCTTTAAAATGAACAGGCACATAAATTTCGATATCACCAAAATTAAGATAGCTGCTGTCTAATTTATTTAATACCTGCACAGGAATTTCATTTTCTTCCAGCATGCCCTGCAAAATACTTGCTTCGGCAAGATTGCGTGTCTTAAATAATAAGTGCCATTGTTGCATTATTCAAAAGGATTGTCGCTTGGAGAAAAAGTATTATCAATTTTATTTGCACCGATGCGCACACATTCTTTTTTAAAATTTTTCATCAATGGTATCATGATAGCAATACCAACTGCAACTAAAAAAATTATTGTTATTGCAGATGGTGGTCCGGAAAAAAACGGCATATTATCATCCAACGCTTCTTTTGGAATTTTTCCATTTTTGCTCATTGCAAATAATTGTGTAACGGCAATACCGTTATTCAAACAATGCGCTAAAATGTTTAACCAAATATTGTTGCTGTAATAAAATAACAGTCCCAAAATAACGCCCAGTGCGGCTCTCGGTAAAAAGCCAAAGTAACTGCCATGCACTGCACTAAATAAAATACTGGTAACAAGTATGCCTATCCAAACATTGCCAAACCATTTTATAAATAATTGCTGAAAACCGCCGCGAAATAAAACTTCTTCAAAAATAGCCGGCGCAACCGCAATCACGAGCATTGTAAAAATATAATCCCAAACAGTTTTCATGCTTGCCATTGCCATGATCTGTTCCGAATAATCATCTTCCCATTTATGAAAAGTTGCAGCTAATTTTTTTGAGACAGGAATGATCTCATTTAATTCGCCCAATGCGCCGCTTAAAAATAATCCCACCAAAGCAATCAGCACAACCAATAAAATTTGTTTCATACTAACCAATGACCTGAACCCTAAATGTTGCAATGGTTTTTTATTCACGATCATCGCATAAAAAAATGTTGGCAGAAAAAACATACCGAATGAAAGTGCCACCTGCATTGCTTTTAATGCATTGGCATAAGCCGGGTTCAACATGTCTTTTTCAATACCGGCTGATGGAAATTTTCCGATTATCATCATCCAAACGACCATACCTAATAAACTTCCCACAATAATTCCGCCGCCAATCAATCCGATCAGTATTCCAAACTGACCAAAATAACTGATCCCAGGTTTATGTTTTTTTGCAATAACGAATGGTTGTTCTTCACCATGTATCGCTTGTTCAGACAGATTTTCTAAGGGCTCCTCCGGATTCATAAATATTTACTTAAAATAATTGAATGTAAATTTGCAACTCTTTCCGATTCGGAAAGGTAATAGTTTTGATGAATGGTAAAAATAGGCAACATAGAACTTCCCGATTTTCCTTTATTGCTCGCACCCATGGAAGATGTGAGCGATCCGCCATTTCGTGCAGTTTGCAAGGATAATGGCGTTGATTTAATGTACACAGAATTTATTTCGAGCGAAGGATTAATTCGTGATGCCATCAAGAGTCGGCAAAAATTAGACATATTCGATTACGAACGCCCCATCGGCATTCAGATTTTTGGCGGCGATGAAGAAGCAATGGCTCTCAGCGCAAAAATTGTTTCGGTAGTTGAGCCAGACCTCGTTGATATTAATTTTGGTTGCCCCGTAAAAAAAGTGGTGACCAAAGGTGCAGGCGCCGGTGTGTTGAAAGATATTGATATGATGGTTAAATTAACCGAAGCTGTTGTTCGTTCAACATCATTACCCGTTACTGTAAAAACAAGATTAGGCTGGGATGAACAAACAAAAAATATTGAAGAAGTTGCCGAGCGTTTGCAGGATGTCGGCATTAAAGCATTAAGCATCCATGGCCGTACCCGTTCGCAAATGTACAAGGGCGAAGCCGATTGGACTTTGATTGCGAAAGTGAAAAATAATCCACGCATCAACATACCAATTTTTGGTAACGGCGATATCGATTCGGCACAAAAAGCTGTTGATTATAAAAATCGTTTTGGTGTTGATGGTATAATGATTGGTCGT
Source organism: Bacteroidota bacterium (assembly GCA_028877045.1). GTDB lineage: Bacteria > Bacteroidota > Bacteroidia > Chitinophagales > Chitinophagaceae > CAIQDX01. The sequence goes on from JAGWPQ010000194.1 coordinate 7,215, forward strand.
GCAGCCATCGGTTACCCGTGGATATTTTCAGAAATAAAATATTTTCTCAAACACGGCGAAATGCCTGCTGCGCCTGACATTCATCAAAGAATAACTGTTATCAAAAAACACCTGCACAAAAGTATCGAATGGAAAAAAGGCATGTCGGGCATTTTCGAAATGCGCAGTCATTATGCCAATTATTTAAAAGGTTTCCCCGACATAAAACAATACCGCAATAAATTAGTTCAGTTAAAAACGGTAGAAGAAATCGAAGAAACACTCAGCGAAATCGAAACAAAATATTCGGGATTAGAAATTGAAAGAATACCCATCGAATTAATTAATTACCACGAAAAGTGTCCGGTATAAACAAAGATATTGAAGCATTAAAATGATTACAAAAAATCATTAAGAAATTAAGCTAATTAAGTTTGCACTTAATATTTCTTAACTTATTAATGGTAAAATTTATTTTGTACTTAGCTTTTGTATAAAAATTGGGCACCTGTTGCGTCGCACACTTGTACTGCAACAATTCTGTTCAACAATTATCTTTTATTTTATCTGAATATCCATTTAAATAATTTCAAACGGCCTTTGAATGATGGATATTTTATAAAAGGATCGAACCAGTTAGGCGTTTTTAAAACACCCTTTAATCTGGTGAAAGTATCGAACGTAAACTTGCCGTGATAAGCGCCAATGCCGCTGTTACCCACACCGCCAAAAGGAAGGTTGTGATTGGCGAAATGCCAATCAGCATTATTGATGCAGCCACCGCCAAACGGAACAGATCTTATCCATTCCTCTTCGCTTTTTTTATTGATAGTAAATAAATAAAATGCCAATGGATTCTCATTTTGTTTGATGATCTGCAAAGCTTCTTCGGTAGTTGAATAGGAAATGATCGGTAATATCGGACCAAAGATCTCTTCTTTCATTAATGATGAATCCAAAGAAACATGATCAATTAAAGTTGGTGCAATAAACAGTTTGCTTTTATCATGAGCGCCGCCAAAAATTATTTTCCCTTCATTCAAATAACTGATTAACTTATCAAATCTTTTTTCATTAATTATTTTTCCGTAATCATAGCTTGTTGATGCATCGGTCGTATAAAATTTTTCAATGGATGACTTTAAATTTTTTATCAACTCATCTTTCACCGATTGATGCACCAAAATATAATCGGGAGCGATACAGGTTTGTCCAACGTTCAAAAATTTTCCAAACACAATTCTTTTTGCAGCAGTTGTTAAGTTTGCATCAGCCTCAACCACACAAGGACTTTTACCGCCCAATTCCAAGGTAACAGGCACTAAATTTTCGGCAGCCATTTTATAAATCGCTTTGCCAACAGGAATGCTTCCGGTATAAAAAACATGATCGAAGCGAAACGATTGCATCATGGCAGAAACCTCGGTTGCGCCATCGCCCAAAACAGAATAAACATATTCATCAGGAAAAATTTCTGTAATTATTTTATCGATGATTACAGCTGTTGCACCTGCAAATTCGCTTGGTTTAATTACAGCAACATTGCCACCGGCAATTGCACCCACCAAAGGGATCATAATTAGCTGAAAAGGATAATTCCATGGGCCGATGATTAAAACAACACCCAATGCATCGCGATAGATTTTACTGGAAGAAGGAAGATTTGCCAGATCGGTACCAACAAATTTGGGCTGCATCCAGTTGCTTAAATTTTTTATCGCTAAACTAATTTCGCTTAATACCAAACCACTTTCGGTACTGTATGCCTCTTCTGCACTTTTTTTTAAATCAGAATATAATGCTGCGCTGATCTCGGTCTCATATTTTAATATCGCCTGCTTTAATATTTGCAATTGTTTTTTTCTGAAATGATAAGGTTTGGTAACACCCGTTTCGAAATGATTGCGCATACTTTGCAATTTCTGAATATCAACGTTAGGCATAATTATTTTTTTGAGTAAAATAAATCAACAACAAAAACCACCAATCAGGTTTTGTACAAAACAAGATAACAAATATTGCGACATGATATAAACAAGCTGCGTTAAGATTTAAACATGATTGGCCTGTAGCAAAAAAAGCTGCACTTCATTTTATCGTGATAAAACGAGGTGCAGCATAATTATTTTATTGCTGTAAAAATTTATTTCAAGCTGAATAACTTATTATTCATCGCAGGTAATATTGCAATCTGTTGATGGTTTACCAACAGGCTCCAGATCATAACCTTTATTAAGCGTTACCCAAAAAGCTTTGGTTGTATAATAATGGTGAATGACCAACTGATTGTTTTTGCAGCACGAAAAATCCATGTTACTGTTGTACTGCTTGCCAAACATATTGGTATAAGGCGAAGTGATAGCCATCGCTACAGTTATCGCAACCAGGCCAACGAGAAATTTAAATTTGTTGAGCATATTCAGATGTTTTAATTATTTAAAAAACCAGATCAAATTTTTTTATTGATGATTTACTGAAACAGATAATTCAAAGTAGATGCCATTGCAGAGAATAGTTGATAATGAATAGTTTAAAAAACGGGAAAACGGTTTATCGTTCCATAAATGAGACAAACGTTCCATTTATCAGATTTGAGGGTTGGAATTGACATGAAAAGCCACTAATTTTTTCTCAGAAACCATCTAAATATTTTCTGCGGATAATTATGCTTAAATCTTTATTTTCATTATCTCATATTAACGATTGACAATGAAAAAACATCAACCTAAAGAATCAGTTCACAACAATTCACGCAGAAATTTTATTCGTAATGCTGCCATTGCCGCAACGGGATTTTATATAATTCCACGCCATGTTCTGGGCCGTGGTTTTATTGCTCCCAGCGATAAATTATCTATCGCAGGCATTGGCGCCGGCGGTAAAGGCTCCAGCGATCTATTTAATTTTTATAAAAGCGGTAAAGCAGAAATTTTTGCACTTTGCGATGTTGACGACAGACAAAGTATTGCCAGTCGCAAACGTTATCCCAACGCAAAATATTATAAAGATTTTCGGGAGATGCTGGATAAAGAACAAAAAAATATTGATGCTGTTTCTGTTTCAACTCCCGATCACATGCACGCCGCTCAAGCGATGGCAGCCATGCAATTGGGAAAACATGTGTATGTTCAAAAACCGATGACACACGATATTTATGAAGCCAGAATACTGACCAAAGCTGCGCATCAATATAAAGTAGTTACACAAATGGGTAACCAGGGTGCATCGGGTGATGGTGTGCGGCAATTGCGCGAATGGCATGATGCAGGTATTATCGGCGATGTGCATACTGTTTATTGTTTTACCGACCGACCCGTTTGGCCACAGGGAATTAAATGGCCCGATAAAGCGCCAACTATTCCTTCGCAGTTAGATTGGAATTTATGGCAGGGGACAGCACCATACAAAGATTATGTTGATGGATTATTACCATTTAACTGGCGTGGTTGGTGGGATTATGGTACGGGCGCTTTGGGCGATATGGGCTGCCATTTAATTGAAGCACCATTTCGTGTTTTGGGATTAGGATATCCAACCGAAGCCGAATGCAGTGTTGCTACACGTTATATTCAACCATGGACGAGAGCTTATTATCCCGAAAGCGGGCCAACATCATCTCACATCACACTTACATTTAAAGGCAAATCACATGACATAAAATTGCACTGGATGGATGGTGGCATCCAGCCCGAAAGACCCGAAGAGTTAGGTGCCGACGAATTATTTGGTGATGGCGGCAATGCGGTTTTATTTATTGGTACCAAAGGGAAAATGATGTGTGGTACTTACGGCGCAAACCCAAAACTGTTGCCGCTTTCGCGCAATGAAGAAGTGCATGTAAAACAAACATTGGCCCGTGTTCCCGGCGGCGATGATGGACATTATAAAGCTTGGGTTGAAGCTTGTATTGCAGGATACGAAAGCAACGAGCATAAAAATTTAAGTTCGCATTTTGATCTCGCCGGACCATTGACCGAAATCGTTTTAATGGGTAATCTTGCTATCAGAAGTTATGATATTAAAAAAGCAAGAGCCAACAAACCAAACGAATTCGATTATCCCGGAAGAAATATAAAATTATTATGGGATGGCGATAATATGAAGATCACCAATTTCGAAGATGCCAATCAATTTGTAAAAAGAAATTACCGCGAAGGCTGGACATTAGGCAAATAAATTTTTCATCCTAAAAAATATAACGTCGAGTGTTAATTAAAACACCCGACGTTTTTTTTATGCTATCACTTCTCACCCAAATATTTAAAATGCTTTCAGATAGGCTGCATCAATTTTTGCGCTTTCTAATGGATTGGTATTGGTGAATGCTTCCTGCTCAACAATGAAATATTCCAATCCGTTTTCTTTTCCGGTTTTTAAGATGGAATGAAAATCTATGGTTCCTGTTCCAAGATGAACTGATTCATGTCCTGTTGCAGTTTTGCCCAGATCTTTCACATGGCATAATCGAAAACGATTCGGATATTTTTTAAAATAAACTTGTGGATCAACACCAGCAGCAACCACCCAATAAATATCCATTTCAAAATCAACCAAATTTTTATCGGTATTATCCATCATCACTTCCTGTGGAATTTGTCCGTCAACAGGCTTCCACGAATAATCGTGATTATGATATGCAAAACGAATTCCGTTCTTCTTGCACACTTCACCGTTTTTATTGAATTCATCTGCAAACTTTTTAAAATCGTCAATTGATTTTTGCGGGCCTTTCCACGGGCAGATCAAATACTTCATCCCAATCTCCGCTGCCTCTGCGGCTTTGCGCTCAAAATCTTTTGTTGTGTCGCAATGCGATGAAATGATTTTCATTCCCAACTCATCCATGTATTTTTTAAATTCTTTATTCGTCATTCCCCAAAACATTCCCTGCTTTC
>JAGWPQ010000025.1 GCA_028877045.1 Bacteroidota bacterium
GATGCAGTATTTGCTCCCCAACCGCCGTGTTCAACTGCAATACCTGCATTATTAATTAAAATATCAAGCTTGCCATATTTATTGTTAATGTATTCAAATGCTTGCTGTATCTGCGTTGTATTGTTAACATCCAGTTGTAAAAATTCGGCATCAATGCCTTCTGCTTTTAATTTACTTACTGCTTTATTTCCATTTTCGGCATTACGCGCAGCAGCGATAATAGTGATTCCTTTTTTACCCAATTGTTTTGCTGTTTCAAAACCAATGCCTTTGTTGGCACCTGTAACTAATGCAATTTTCTTCGTCATAATTTATTTATTTTTTTGTTTCTGTCTTTTGTTTTTAATGTCATCTTCGTTGCGTCGCACACTTGTACTGCATAACTTTTGGCGGCAATTATAATTTCAATAATTTATTTCTTTGTCGAGTAACGATAAACAGTTGAAGAGTGCGACGCAACCGGTGTTGAGTAAAGTTGTGTTGCTCACTTCATAAAAAATATTTTACGCGTTATAAGCTGCTGCAAATGTTTTTGCAAAATCTTCAAGCTTTATTTTACCAAAAGTTGTCGGATAATTTTTATGATAATCTGCGGCCATTTCACCCGATCTAAGTGCCGTACCCATCTCAACATAGTTCTTTGCAATTTCGTTGGGAAGCCCGGCCTGTAACATGCCGCCTAAAGCTTGTTCGTCGGGGAAATTAATCCATGGTAATTGCGGCTTGCCAATGGCGTTGCCGATTACGCTTGCAATTTCTTTTGCTTTTCTTTCATCGCTTGCAACATAGCGGAATGTTTTTCCGGTAAAAGAAAGATTTAATAATTCTTCGGCGGCAACTGCTGCAATATCGTTGGTATCGGCAAAAACAATAGAAGTGTTTTCGTCGTAATTTGAACCAACAATATTCATGTGTTTGATGAGATCGATGTTAGCGAAAAGGTTGTAATAAAAATAACCGGGGCGAAGATGTTTAACGTTTACATTTTCTAAACTGTTCAAAGCTTTTTCTACAAAAAATATTCCGCTTACGGGTCCGCAACCTTCGGCCATATGCGCACCAATACTGCTTAAATTAACAACATACTTTACGCCGCTTGCTTTAATGGCAGCAGCATAATTTTCGCCAATCGTGCTGATGTGTTTTTTCCAGTCCGCTGCCGACATGGTGGGTGGAACCATTGTGTACACTGCATCTGCGCCGGTAAATGTTTTTGTAAGGAACGCAATATCTTCTACCGAACCAACGGCAGCCTGTGCTCCTAATGATTGTATATCGGCAATCCTTTCGGTGTTACTTGTAATAACCGTTACCTGATGTTTTTCTTTAACTAATGCTGTTACAATTGGTTTGCTGATGTGCCCGATAGAGCCTGTGATAATGTACTTCATTGTTTTGTTTTTATTGTTAAATTATTGTTGTATATACAAATGAAAAGATAAAAAAATTAAACTTTTAATTTGTCGGATACTTTATTCATGTTGGCAACCAATCTTGCACTTTCTTCTTTTCCCAGAATGGTTGAATATTTTTCATAAAAATGTTTTACGCAGCTGTTTAGTTTGGGCAATAATTCCTTTGCTTTTGGCGTTGGATAAACATTGGTTGTTTTGCCTTCGGTAGTACGCACCACTAATTTTTTTTCTTCTAATTTTTCTATGAAACGTGTGATGGTGCTGGGTGTCAGCTGCATTTGCTCGGCCAATACACCTGGCTGAATACCGGCATCTTCAATGATAAGCATCAGTAAATAGGCATGGCTTGGCGGAAGTTTTACTTCTTTCCAGCTTTCGATTGCAAGTTTCTCTATTTTACGTGCCAGTGAATTGGCAGTGAAATAGAGGCATTGACAATATTTACATTCAGATGTTTTCATTGATGGTGCAAATGTAAAACAATTTTATTTGTATGTACAAATGTTTTTAAAATTTTTTCCCTGCTCAATAAAGTTTCACAAGTTGAAGAGTGCGACGCAACCGGTGCCAAATCCTTATTCTGCTGTTCAGTACAAAAAAAATATCCATATTTCGGTGCACGGAAAATAGATAAATAGTTTTTGTAGATTTGAGCCGTTATGGCAAACCCGAATTTAAATAGTGATAAAGAAAACCTGGACCTGGCGGATAAAGAATTTGAGAACACGATCCGGCCAAAAGAGTTGGATGATTTTTCGGGTCAGCCACAGTTGATCGAGAATTTGATCATCTTCATTAAAGCTGCAAAAATTCGCGGCGAAGCATTGGATCATATTTTATTTCATGGACCTCCGGGATTGGGAAAAACAACACTGTCGCGGATTGTAGCCAACGAGCTTGGCGTAAACATAAAAGAAACTTCGGGGCCGGTAATTGAAAAGCCCGGCGATCTTGCAGGATTATTGACCAACTTAGAACCCAACGATGTTTTATTTATTGATGAGATACACCGGTTAAGCAATGTAGTGGAAGAATATTTATATGCAGCGATGGAAGATTTCAGGATTGATATCATGATCGACAGCGGGCCCAATGCAAGAAGTGTACAAATTAATTTGAATCCATTTACATTGGTTGGTGCAACCACCAGAAGCGGATTATTAACGGCGCCGTTGTTATCACGTTTCGGCATTAAATCGAGATTGGAATATTACAATGCCGAAACACTTAAAAAAATAATTGAAAGAAGTGCGGCCATTTTAAACACAAAGATTTCATCGGATGCTGCGGGAGAAATTTCACGGCGCAGTCGCGGTACACCTCGTATCGCCAATGGATTATTGAGAAGAGTGAGAGATTTTGCACAGGTATTGAATGATGGCATCATTGATATCGGCATTACACAACATGCTTTAAAAGCGTTGAATGTTGATGAACATGGATTGGATGAAATGGATAACCGCATTTTAATTACCATCATCGAAAAGTTTAAAGGAGGTCCTGTAGGCCTTACCACCATTGCAACTGCGGTTGGTGAAGAAGCCGGTACCATTGAAGAAGTGTACGAACCATTTTTAATTCAGGAAGGGTTTATGCAACGCACACCGAGAGGAAGAGAAGTAACGGCGAAAGCTTATCAACATTTAAAAAAGAGTGTGCCGAAAGGCGGACAATCAAATTTATTCAGTTAATAAAAAGCCTCATGAATTTCATGAGGCTTTTAAATTTATTTTATCGATAAAATTTACTAAGGAGCAACCAATCTAAATCCGTTGCCATGAATATTTACTATTTCAATATTTACATCATCTCTTAAATATTTACGAAGCTTGGCAATATAGACGTCCATACTTCTTCCGTTGAAATAAGTATCGCTGCCCCAGATTTTCTTCAATGCTCTTTCTCTTGGTAACAGATCGTTTTTATGTTCGGCTAGCATTTTCAGCAACTCATTTTCTTTGGGTGATAAAGTTTGCGTTTTTCCTTCATGCGTTAATTCGCGCAATTTTGGATTGAAATGATAGAAGCCCAGATCAAATTCAATATTATCGCTTACTCTGTTATCTTCTTCATTGCGTTTTAATATTGCTTTTATCTTCAACATTAATAATTCGCTGTCGAAAGGTTTTGTGATGTAATCATCTGCGCCTAATTTATAGCCCTGAATAATATCTTCCTTCATTGTTTTTGCGCTTAAAAAGAATAAAGGCATGTCGGGATCAACATCACGAATTTCTTCGGCCAATGCAAAGCCATCCACATTCGGCATCATCACATCCAATAAACAGATATCGAATTTTTCGCGTTGAAAAGCAGCTAGACCTAATCTTCCGTCGCGTTCCAACGTAACATCATAATCATTCAACTCTAAATAATTTTTTAATACCATACCGAGGTTGCTGTCATCTTCGCAAAGCAGTATTTTATATTTTTTTCCTTCCATGTTTTTATTTTTTATTGTGATATAAAGGTAAAACTATGCCAAGTTATAGCCAATAGTGTGCAATCTTTTGTTAAAACGGGTAATCGGCGGATAGAAAAGATGAATGAATCAGATAGAAATCGGGAAAACACAAAAGCCGGCAACAGTAAACAATCTTGTATAAATTATATTGAAATAAATGCTATTGTTGTATTTTGATTTATTATTTCGATTAAATATGGCGGCATTTGTTCTTATATTTTTTACAGGATGGATGGTTAGTTTTTTAGGCCAGCTTCCATTGGGTACTATGAGTATCACTTCTACACATATTGCTGTGAAAGAAGGGTTTTCTCATGCGTGGAAATACGCAGTGGGCGTGGCTTTGATAGAAATTATTTATCTGCGGACAGTTTTGTCGGGCGTTGATCTGATCATGCAGCATCATTTCTTTTTTATTGTGCTGGGCTGGTTAACGGTCGTATTTTTTCTGTGCTTTGGAATCTATAGTTTTATAACAGCAGTAAAACATAACGGACAAAAAAAATCGCCTATCCTCAATAATAAAATAAACCGCTTTTGGCTGGGGGTTAGCATGAGTGCATTGAATCCGGCGCAAATTCCTTTTTGGTTTATCTGGAGCAGCTACCTGATTAATTTGCACGTCTTACATTCAAATACTTTAGAGTTCAACACATTTACCATTGGCTGCGGATCAGGTACCATCAGCGGGTTAGCGTTTTATATGTATGGCGGAAACTGGGTGGTCACAAAATTTAATACCAGCAATAAAACGCTGGATATAATCATGGGCATCATTTTTATTATTGCCGCTGCTATTCAATTCTACCGAATGGTTTGGGGAACGTTTGTTTAAAATGATGAGTTTGTTTCACCGCAACTCATAACTCATAACTTATAATTCTACCGCCCATTTATCTCTTTCATCAGGCGAAAATTTCCATGGCGCAAAATTATTTTCAATATTGCTGAAAGTACTGTTCCATTCCTGCGGTGCATTGCTTTCTTCCATAATTAAATAACGGCGCAGTTGAATAATAATATCCAATGGTGAAATACTTACGGGACATTGTTCTACGCAGGCATTGCAGGTAGTACAGGCTCTTAATTCTTCTTCGCTGATATAATCGCGGAGCAAAGTTTTATTATCATCTGTAAATTCTTTATTTGCATTAATATTTCTTCCTACTTCTTCCAAACGATCTCTCGTCTTCATCATGATAGTTCGCGGACTTAATAATTTTCCGGTGATGTTTGCCGGACAAGCATCAGTACATCTGCCACATTCGGTGCAACTGTAAGCATCCATTAAATTTTTCCAGCTCAGATCAAACACATCTTTGGCGCCAAATTTTTTAATGTGCTGCTGTGCTGCATCGCCGGTTGGTGCTAATTCCGGCTGCATGGCATACAAAACTTCATTTTGAATTTCTGGCATGTTCTGCATTTTTCCCTGTGCATCTAATTTGGCAAAATAGGCATTGGGAAAAGCAAGAATAATATGCAGGTGTTTTGAATAAGGCAAATAATTGGCGAACGCAAAAATGCCGATGATATGCAACCACCAGCAAATTCTTTCAGAAGCAGCCAAAGTTTCGCTGCTGAAATTCTGAAGTAGCGGATGAAGGAGAGAAGAGATGGCAAAGTTGCCGGTAATATGCTCCGCATAATGCCCGAAACCTCTTGCCTGTAATAAAGTATCGCAGGCATTCATCTTCAAAAACAAACTCATCAGAATAATTTCGGTAATTAAAATATAATTGGCGTCGCTTCTGGGCCATCCGTTTAAATCCTTGCTGGCAAATCGTTTTATCCTGATGATATTTCTCCGTATCAAAAATATCACACAAAAAATTAAAACACTTATCGCTAATATCTCAAAGAAATTGATCAACCACACATACACATTTCCTAATGGTGAAGCAAATAAACGGTGGGTTCCTAAAATGCCATCCATTATAATTTCTAATATCTCGATGTTGATGATGATGAAACCTGCGTACACAAAAAAGTGCATCACTGCCACCAAAGGATTTTTGAACATTTTCTTTTGTCCGAACGCCAGCAACAATACATTTCTCCGGCGCTGTGATGGATTATCATGGATGTCTTCATCACGTCCCAACAAAATATTTCTTCTGATTTCTGTGAATTTTTTTACGAAGAGATAAACAGCAACAATTGCAATTGCCGCAAATGAAAATTGTTGAATGAATTGCATAAGGCAAAGTTATACTGCTAAGATAAATGATTTGAATTGCAGGTTGCACGGTTGTTATTACATTTGACTATGAAATTTTAATTATGGGCGAAAAAAATTACATCCTTACACAGGAAGAAGCAACGTATAAATTGCAAAGATTGGCTTTAGAAATTGCCGAACAATTGCAGGGCGATGCAGATGAACTTTTTATCATCGGCGTTAAAACAAATGGTTTGGTGATCGCTGAAAAAATTGCAGCGTTCCTGAAACCTTATTTGTCTATTCCCTTTCAGGTGATTTCGGCAAGTTTGAATAAAGATTTTCCGGTCGATATCGCTTTAAGCAAAGAAATTAATTTCGATAATAAGAATGTAATTATTGTGGATGATGTTGCCAACAGTGGCAAGACCTTATTGTACATGCTGAAACCCTTGCTCAGCTTTCATCCCAAAAGAATACAAACTTTGGTATTGGTGGAACGGATGCATAAATTATATCCGGTAAAACCCGATTATGTTGGCTTATCGATCGCCACAACTTTACAGGATCATATCCAGGTTGAAGTAAAAGATGGTGAAGTGCTGGGTGCATTTGTAAATTAAAGTTTTTCTGACCTAAAAAATAATATCATGAATACGCTACTTATTACAACAAGTACTTCATTAGAGGGATATAAAATTACCAAGCAATTGGGAGTGGTTCGCGGCATTACCGTTCGTTCACGTAGTTTATTGGGAAATATTGCAGGCGGAATACAAAGCCTTTTTGGAGGGCAAATATCAATTTATACCGAACTCTGTGAAAGAACACGTGAAGAAGCCTTACAGCTAATGATTGAACATGCCCGAACAATGGGTGCTAATGCAATTATCAATATGCGTTACGATGCCAATGATGTAATGAACGGAATTACCGAAGTATTGGCCTACGGAACAGCTGTAATTGTTGAGCCCGTTATATAAGTATTCTTTATTTTTAAAATAAAATCAATAAAAATTCAATTATGGATGCTGCTACTTTGAAGAACATTGATGTGTGGCTTAACGGAAATTATGATGCCGACACAAAAGGTCAAATTAAAAAATTACAGGAATCTAATCCTGCCGATCTGGAAGAATCGTTTTATAAAAGTCTGGAATTTGGTACAGGCGGACTTCGCGGCATCATGGGTGTTGGCACCAACCGCATGAATAAATATACCGTTGGTATGGCCACACAGGGCTTTGCCAATTATTTAAAAAAGAGTTTTCCCGGTGAAGAAATAAAAGTGGCCATTGCACACGACAGTAGAAATAATGGCCGCTTTTTTGCCGAAACAACTGCAAATGTTTTTGCTGCCAACGGCATTAAAGTTTTTTTATTCGAAGCGCTGCGGCCTACACCTGAATTAAGTTTCGCCATTCGTACGTTGGCATGCAAAGCAGGTGTTGTTTGTACTGCATCGCACAACCCTAAAGAATACAACGGTTACAAAGCTTATTGGAATGATGGCGCACAATTGGTTTCGCCGCACGATAAAAATGTAATCAAAGAAGTGGAAGCAATTGCAAGTGTGGATGATGTAAAATGGAGTGGTGGTGAAGCAAATATTACCATCATCGGCAAAGAGATCGATGATAAATATATTGCTATGGTGAAAGGATTAAGTGTGTATCCCGAAGTGATCGCAAAACAACACGATCTTAAAATTGTGTACACACCTATTCATGGTACCGGAATAACATTAGTGCCAAAAGCCTTGCAGGCATTGGGTTTTACAAATGTTACTATTGTTGAAGAACAGGCAACACCCGATGGAAATTTTCCTACAGTTATTTATCCCAATCCCGAAGAAAGTGAAACTATGAGTATTGGTTTGAAAAAAGCCAAAGAATTAAATGCCGATATTTTATTGGGAACAGATCCTGATGCCGATCGTGTTGGTATTGGTGTAAAAAATCATAAGGGCGAATGGGTATTGATGAACGGGAATCAAACTTTGATATTGGCTTTTGCTTATATTCTTGAAGCGAGAAAAAAGAAAGGTCTTACACAACCCAATGATATTGCAGTCTCCACCATTGTTTCAACCGAAATGGCAAGAAATGTTTCTGAAAAAAATGGGGCGAAATATTATTCGGTGCTTACCGGTTTTAAATGGATCGCTTCGCTGATATTGGAAAAAGAATGTAAAGAAAATTATATTGTTGGTGGCGAAGAAAGTTTTGGTTTGATGATCGGCGATAAGGTTCGCGATAAAGATTCAGTTAGTGCCGTTGCATTGATCTGCGAAATGGCAGCTTATGAAAAAGAGAACGGAAAAACTTTGTTCGATAAATTAATCGAACTCTATATTCAATACGGATTTTATTACGAGAACCTGATCAGCATTACCAAGAAAGGAATGAATGGTCAGAAAGAAATTGCCGATATGATGGAAGGCTATCGCAACAATCCGCCTGCAATTATCAATGGCAGCAAAGTGGTGCAGTTATTGGATTACGAGCTTTCGGTAGGTAAAAATTTAATTACCGGTGAAAGCTGGAAAATTGAATTGCCAAAAAGTAATGTGCTGCAATTTATTACCGAAGATGGAAGTAAGATTTCTGCACGCCCTTCGGGTACCGAACCAAAAATTAAATTTTATTTCAGCGTAAAAACAGTATTAAACAATAAAGATGAGTTCGACGCAAAATATGCCGAATTGGAAAATAAGATCAAAGGCATTATTGAAAGTATGAGATTGAAATAAATAATTGAATTGATAAGCGAAATGCCGTACAAAATTTTTGTGCGGCATTTTTCTTAAATTTGGTAAAATATCAGTTATGAACGAAATAATTTTTATTGTTGAAGAAAGCAATGAAGGCGGATTTACAGCCAGAGCATTGGGCTTTTCTATTTTCACAGAAGCTGATACCATTGAAGAATTACGCGAAGCTGTTAAAGATGCAGTAAAATGTCATTTCGATGATGATGTACAACGAGTCATCAGACTGCATTGGGTTAAGGAAGAAGTATTTGCTGCATGAAAAAATTGCCAAGAGATATTAGTGGCACCGAACTCATTAAATTACTTTCTAAAAAGTTAGGATATATTATTACACGTCAAACAGGAAGCCATATCAGAATAACTACTCAGTTTAATGGCCAACACCATATAACACCATATAACTATTCCAAATCACAATTCAATTAAATTAGGGACGCTTTCTTCAATCTTATCTGATGTGGCAAGTCATCATCAAAAAGCAAAAGAAGAAATTGCAGAAATATTGTTCGATTAATATTTAATGCTGTGCAAAATTTTTGTGCAGCATTTTTCTTTTCACAATCTTTCAAATTTCAATAAATCATTCATGCTTTAATTAGATTTGCTTTGTTTATGAGAACATACGAAGATAGTTATCAGCATAAAGGATTGCGCAGGCAATTGGTAAACCTTTTAAAAGAAAAAGGTATTACCGACGAAAATGTGCTGAATGCTATCAATACAATTCCGCGTCATTATTTTTTAGATTCTGCTTTCGATAAAAGAGCTTACGAAGACAGGGCCTTTCCCATTGGCGAAGGACAAACGATTTCTCAACCTTACACAGTTGCTTATCAAACACAATTATTGCAAATTAAAAAAGGAGATAAAGTTTTAGAGATAGGCACCGGAAGCGTTTACCAGGCAACGGTTCTGGCTGAAATGGGCGCTTGGGTGTATACCATCGAGCGACAAAAAAAATTATACGACGCACATAAAAATTTTTATTTCCGTACAAAATATCCCAACATCAAATTCTTTTATGGTGATGGTTTCGAAGGGTTGAAAGCGTATGCCCCTTTCGATAAAATAATCATCACTGCTGCTGCACCATTCATTCCGCCAAAATTAGTTGCACAATTAAAAGTGGGCGGTATGATGGTAATTCCTGTTGATGAAGGCGATGCTCAACGCATGATCCGCATCACCAAATTAGCCGACGACAGCATTAAAGAAGAATCCTTCGATTTGTTTTCTTTTGTGCCCATGCTTACCGGAAAAAAAGAATAGAAAATTATTTTGTTACCGGCTGCAAATCTTTGTGCATCTGTGGTTGCGTCGCACTCTTGTACGTTCTGTACTTTATTGGGCAATGCAAATTAGCCTTACACGATTTTAACTAACTTGTGTTCATGAAATATTTTTTGCTGATATTATTGCTGATCGCATTTAATTTTTCGCCGGCACAACATAAATTTCGGTTGCATGTTGTTGCGCCATCAGCCGAACGAACCGGCGCCACCGCTTTTTATAAAACCGTAGCTGCATGGAAATGGAAACAACGCGATTCACTGGCAGTGCAGGAAATCCTTTCGGGCAATATTCCATCTTTTTATAAAAAATTTGTTCGCATTAATACTTCGATAATTGATTCTGCAACCGGAAAAGAAATCCATGCATTTTATTTTGTTGCACCCGATTATTTATGCATCGGCACTAATGATGATTGGGCAAGGATCCCATTAACGCCAATGGCTGCACAGATCATTGCCGATAGCTTTCATTGTTTTTTACCAACCAGAAAAATGGTGAACGATATTTACCAGCAGGCTGTTGTAAAATTAGAACCGGTGCCCATGTATGCGTTTCGCGACAGCAGCGTAACCATGTGGCAGCATCATTTGATCATTGAAGGACAACGCAAGCTGCGCAAAGGTTTGATAGCAGGAATAAAAAAAGATGTGGTGTTGTCTGATAAGGTTTCGCGTTATCCCAAGCCAAATCACGAAGCGATCTATGGCTGGCATAAATTAGATGGTAAACCTATTCAGCCTTTGTATGTGGGACATATCAACTGGTGGGTTGATTACAGCCACGGAATACGATTGGTGTATAAAACGATCTGGGTTGATGGAAAGAAAATGGATTACACAGAAGTATTATCAAATCCTGTTCTGAAAAGATTATTATGCGATGAAGAGTTCTGCGATTTTTACAGATACAATTAATTTTATTTTTCGAACGATTCTATCAAAGCATCGATCTTCTCTTCCGCATTATAAAATGCAGCTAATTTTCTGATAACTGTTTCTACCAAAGCATCGGGGCAACTGGCGCCGCTTGTAATTAAAACCTTAGGGATATTTTTTTCGGAAAGAAAATGATGGCTGTGCGATTGTTCTTTTGTCCGCCAGTTACAGTGAATGATCTCGTTTCGATTGATGATGCGTTCTGCAGAATCAATAAAATAAGTAGGTAACTTTTTTTCGCACAATTCAACCAGATGAGAAGTATTGCTGCTGTTATAACCACCAATAACAATGGCCAGATCGGCATCGGTATTTAACATAGCCGATACCGCAGTTTGATTATCGTATGTGGCATAACATAAGGTGTCTCTTGTGTCGGCAAAATGTTCGCCAATATTTTTTTCTGTTAAATGATAATGTTGTTTGATAATGTTTTTCAGATAATCCGAAATTTTTTGTGTATCGGAAGCCAATTGAGTGGTTTGATTTACAACACCTATTCTTTGCAGGTCTTTTTCAACAGAAAATCCTTCGGAATATTTTCCTTTGAATTCAGAATAAAATGTTTCAGCCGGTTTTTCTCCAGTAATATATTTTGCCAGCTCGATGGTTTCTTTCATGTCATTCACCACCACTGTTGCCGTGTGCGATGAAGCGTGCGAAAAAGTTGCTCTTGTTTCTTCATGTTTTGGTTTGCCATGAACCACAATGCTGTAGCCCTTTTGAGCAATCTGTTCACTTCTGTTCCAAACCTTTTCTACAAACGGACAGGTAGTATTATGTTTTTCGGTATGAATACCTTTTTCTTTTAATTTTTTTTCTATATCCAATGTTGTTCCGAATGCAGGAATTAAAACAATATCATCCTTGGTGATCGTTTCAAACGGAATGATCTGTTTGCCATAAGTATCCTGTAAAAACTGAACACCTGTTTCTTTCAGATCGGCATTTACCTGAGGGTTATGGATCATCTCACTCAATAAAAAAATTCTTTTACCCGGATTTTCTTCAATTGTATTGAAAGCAATTTCAATCGCATTCTCAACACCATAACAAAAACCAAAATGGCGTGCCAGATAAATTTTAATAGAACCCAGTTCCAGTAAAGTTGGACTAAAATCTTTTTTCAGTTTATCATCGATCCGGCGTTTTTGTTTTACTGCACTGATGAGCGAACTGCGATAAATATTTGGAACATTAAATTGTTTCATTCATTAAACGGTTGAAAAGCGATTCTGAAATAATAGTGGCAAATGTACAAAGTTCGTATTCAAATATTTTTTCGGGAACGATTCCGTAAATAATTACTGCCATCATTTACAGCCGTTTTATTTTTATAGCATCGATTGCACCGTAAATGAAAATTATGAAATCAAAACGCTTTCCTTTATCAACTTTTCTGTTTCTGTTATTATCTGCGGTTTCTTATTCGCAGGATAAAAATATTGATAATTACTACCAGCATGCACCATTTAAAATGCCCAAAGTTGTTGTGCCTGTGTTTGCCGATAAAAATTTTTCGATCAAAGATTATGGTGCTGTCAGTGATGCTAAAATCCTCAACACGACTGCATTTGCTAAAGCCATTGACGCCTGTACAAAAGCAGGTGGTGGCAAAGTGATTGTTCCGGCAGGCGTGTGGTTAACAGGTCCGATCGAATTAAAAAGCAATGTTGATCTGCATCTCGACCACGGTGCCATCATTCAGTTCACAAAAGATCATTCGCAATATCCTATCATCAAAACAGGGGGTAGCGGCAATAGTTATGCGCCTGCTTCTCCCATTTATGGATACGATCTTACCAATATTGCTATCACCGGCGATGGTATCATTGATGGCGCAGGCGATAGCTGGCGGCCGGTTAAAAAAGGTAAACCCAGTGCGTCGCAATGGAATGAAATAACAAAAACCGGTGTGCTAAGCAAAGATGGAAAAGTTTGGTGGCCAAATGAAGAAGCCATGAACGGTGAAGAATATTTAAAAACATTAAAACAAAAAACAAATAAACCAACTCCCGAAGATTACTTACCTGCAAGAGAATATTTGCGTCCTTACATGCTGTACCTGGTTCATTGCGAAAATGTTTTAATAGAAGGAATTACTTTACGCAATTCGCCAAAGTTCGTTTTTTATCCCAATCATTGTAATAATCTAACAATGGATCGTGTGAGTGTTTATAACGATTGGTGGGCACAAAACGGCGATGGCATTGATATAAGTGCCTGCAAAAATGTTGTGATATTTAAATGCAATGTAAATGCCGGTGATGATGGCATCTGCATGAAAAGTAGTGGTAACAAGGGCAACGGGGCAGAACTGGAAAATGTTTTAATTGCAGGATGTACGGTATTTCGTGCACACGGTGGTTTTGTTATTGGCAGCAATACCGATGGCGGCATGAATAATATTTATGTGCGCGATTGCAATTTTATAGGAACCGATATTGGTATTCGTGTAAAAAGCAATGCAGGCCGTGGCGGATTGGTAAAGAATATTTATGTTGATAATATTACGATGAAGAATATTGTTCATGAAGCGATATCATTCAATACGTATTACGAAGATGTACCTGCCGGAAAAGAAGCGAAAGATGTAAAGACAACAGCAACGAACAAAGTACCTGAGTTCACTGCATTTTATATCAGCAATATTAATTGCGATGCTGCCAAACAAGCCATTTCGATCGTTGGATTACCGCAACAACCCGTGCATCATATTTATTTCGAAAATATTTTTATTAAAGCCGATAAAGGTTTTGAATCTGTTGATGCTTCTGATATTGATTTGAAAAAAGTAAGTATCATTTCCGACAAACCAATTTACAACACACATGGTTGTAAGAATATTAATATACACGAATAATGTTTAAGCAACACCTCTCATAAAACTCCGAAAACAAAGATCCCGCAACTGCGGGATCTTTGTTTTTATAAACTGATAAGCTGAACAATTTTCTCAAGATAGTTTTTATCGGTTTCATCAAAACTATTCAGCGAATCGCTGTCAACATCCAACACACCAACAACAATTTTATCTTTTATCAATGGCACAACAATTTCACTTTTCGATAAACTGCTGCAGGCAATATGCCCGGGAAATTTTTCTACATCATCAACGATCAATGTTTTTTCCTGTTGCCAGCTTGTACCGCAAACGCCTCTTCCTTTTTTAATTCTGGTGCAGGCTACCGGTCCCTGAAACGGCCCCAGCACCAGTTCATCATTCTTTACCAAATAAAATCCAACCCAAAACCAGTTGAACTGTTCTTTCAAAGCCCCGGCCACATTGGCTAAATTGGCGATCAAATCGGGCTCGCCTTCCAGCAAACCTTTTATCTGGGGCAATAAAGATTCGTACTGTTCCTGCTTACTTCCTTTGGCTATCAATAGATCTTCAGACATAAAAATTATTTAAAACTAAAAGTAGAAATAATAAAAATGAAAAACTAAAAACTAAAAAAAGAAAAACTAAATCGTTTCAAAAATTTGCAACCTGCGTATCATTAACCACTTCAATTTCATTGTAAGTAATTCGTGTAATTCGCAAAAATTCGTGTAATAAAAACTAAAACTTTTTCTTTACCAAACTACTATCGCTCGTACATAAAAACAAACTGCCATCATTAAATGTTTTGATGGGGATCAATATTTTTTTCTGTTTTAATTCTTCCAAAGTCAACAGGTCAAAATTTTCTTCGTTGTTAAACCAGATCAATTTAACTGTTGGTTGTTTATAAAATGCAGCTACCTGATCTGCATGTACTATTTCGGGTAAGGATAAAACCGATCGATCGGTAAAAAAGTAAACTGCATGATTGGCATTTGAAAAGATCGGATAATCTCTCTTAAAAAAAGCAGTATCATTTTTCAGGAAAAGCAGTGTTTCCGATTCTTTCCAGTCATCATCGGTATAACCGCCAATGCCGCCTTCCGA
>JAGWPQ010000195.1 GCA_028877045.1 Bacteroidota bacterium
CCGGCAAATCCTCCGCCTATTATCACTACTCTTTTTTGATTGCCATATTTATCCGGAATATTCATTTTCTTGTTTTTTAATTTCCCAAAAAACATCTTCCCACTTTTCATCAATTTCGTTACTATTGTTGGCTAATCGGGTTGCTATTATTTCCAAATCTTCTGCATGAATATTATTTTGAAGGTGATTGAATAATTCCCTTTCTTCAAAACGGATATGTTTTTCCAGTGTATCTGCCAGTTGATCAAGCAAGGGTATATCATTCATATTTTTCCCGATTTCATCTATCAGTTTGTATATGATGTAATGATCTGCTTCTGCTTGTTTTCGTAAAATATCATTAACGGGTAATTTGATGAAAAGCAATTGTTCTTCCTCTTTGAAATGTTTTTCAAGATCCTCTTTAAAAAAGAACAAAACATATTTACTGATCCTTTCAGGGCTTACTGATTTTTTAATGCCCTCTTTTATTTTCCAAACCAGCAATAAGCCAAAATGATGATCTTTCGAAAAAGAAATAATTGCCCGGTGCCGTTTAAGAGGTGTATGATTTTCCATTTGTTCAGTTCTTTAATTGTTTTTCTATTTCCAGTGCTTTCGGGAACAGAATATTATTTTCCAAATGAATGTGCAAATGCAGATCCTCTTCAAATTCATCAAGCATTCTGTATAATAAACTGTAGCTGGCACAAGCATCTTCGGGCAACAAATAATTATTGGATAGTTCTCTGATTTCATCAAGGTTCTTCCCAACCAATTCATGTTCCATCTCCATCATATTGATAGGATTCTGTACAGTTTCAAAATGTGCAGCATGCAATAGTTGGGTATTATTTTTTGCAGCAACCAGTTCTTTGATATAGGGGAATAATACTTTTTCTTCTTTAACTAAGTGTGCAGTTAGTTCTGCATTAACTTCTTGCACCAGTTGATTGATACGAATTAATTCAGGATGATATTTGCCATGCACCTTCATTACTTTTTCTGCATAAGCTTTTATGTCAGGCAAATTTTTTCTTACATAACTGTGATGCGTATTTACAATATAATCAGATAAAAAATCCAAGCTCCAATCGTCATAAGGTATCGGACGTGATGAAGGTAATTTATCGGCATGCTGCAATTCCTGTTCAACTTTAGTTACGTCCAACCCTTTTTCTGCGCAAGCCTCTTTTACTGTTTTCTTTCCGCCGCAACAAAAGTCCAATCCATACTTTTTAAATACCTGTGCTTTACGCAGATCTTTGGCTGCAATTTGACCAAGCGTTTCATCATTTTCTCCAAAAATGCGTTTGCTTATTTTTACTTTCCACCATTCGGGGCCTTGTTCCAAATATTCCCACTCAAATATATTTCCTCTTTCACCCAGCAATTGATAATACAATGGTTTCGGATCGTGATCATTATGTAGCGTTAAACTTTCACCTTCTGACAGTTCATCGAAACGTACAAAAATGGTAGGATGTTTTTGTTTGGGTTCCAGCAATGTTACATTGAGGATATTTTCTGTTGTTGTTTGCATATACTGATTTTTTGGTTAAATCGATACTGCAAAGCTAAAGGGTATTTTTTAATAAAAGTATTTATTTACTTTTATTATGTAAAGAATTACTGTTTCCTGACAATCCTGTACATCGGATACCAATATTTGTTTCGGGTAGTTTATCCATAAACACAAACAAATACTCATATATTTTTTGATTATTGTGTACTTCTATCATTGTTCTTGATCTTTTTTATCAGCTTTCTTCCGCGAACCATTATTTTTTGTGTTCGTTTTGGAGAGTCATAATTTTGTTCTTTCTGTTTTTGATTACTGTAATATTTCAAAATAGCTGTTGCTGTAATTACGCCTATTGATCTTCTGCTGTCTTTATTATCTAAAACCAGCAACATATTCTTGTTATATTTACCCATTATTTCGGCTGCCAGACCGGCATCATCAGTTGCATAAACATGAGGCAGGTTTCCTATCCCGGGAGGAATAGCTGTTACTAATTGTGCTACGTTCGTTGTTTGCAGTACATCAGGTTCATACGAATCAGGTGTTTTCACTCCTCTGCGTTTAATTTTTTCGGTCATAATGCTTCCTTTCATAAAGAAAAATGAAATAAAATATGCTGCTGCACAAGCGCCCAGCAATGGTAACAACCCATTTATCTGACCCGTTGTTTCCAATGCAAATACAACAGAAGTAAGAAATGCCCTTGATGCTCCGGCAAACATTGCTGCCATTCCAATCAATGCCAGAGTTGGCAGATTTATATCCAATGTAGGAAATACATGCAAAAGAGAAATACCCAGCAATACACCCAATGCTCCTCCTATTGTAAATAAAGGTGCCAACGTACCACCGGAAGTTCCACTGCTGAGAGAAACTACCCAGGAAATATATTTAAGGAAACAAAGCGACAATAACATAGTCAGCGGTAAATCTCCTTTCAGCAGATCTTGTATATTGTCATAACCAACCCCCATCGTTCTTGGAGCAAAATATCCGGTTATGCCCACAACAATAGCTCCAATCGCAGGCCACCACATCCAATGTATCGGTAATTTCTCAAACAGATCCTCCAATACATATACTGATTTGGAAACAAGAGTAGCAATGATCCCGATCAATATGCCTAATAATATATAAATGATCAATGCAATGTTTGATGGAACCGGGACAAAAGGCATTGAAAATACCGGCTTTGATTCAAACAAAAGTATATGCATTGCAGCTCCTGTGATACAGGATAATGCTACAGGAATAATAGATCGGGGCGAAAACTCGAATAGTAATAATTCTAAAGCCAGCAGAATTGCAGCAAGCGGACTGCCAAAAATAGCAGCCATGCCCGCACAAGCTCCAGCAGTTAATATAATTTTCCGTTCCCCCGGTGATATATGCATTACCTGACCCGTCAGTGAACCCAATGCACCTCCGGTAGCAATAATAGGACCTTCGGCTCCAAATGGTCCGCCGGTTCCTATTGATATTGCAGCAGAAAGGGGTTTTAAAAAAGTAATGATCGGGGGAATTTTACTATCCCCTAAAATAATTTTTTCCATTGCTTCCGGAATTCCATGTCCTCGTATAGCCTTGGAACCATACCTTGCCATCAATCCTACCAGAATACTGCCTGCAATTGGAATAAAAATCACCAGCCATCCTAAATGATTACCTGCCGGAGAAGATAACTGAAATGAAACTCTGCCATAAAAAGCAATATTCGTGATCAATCCAATAAGTGCAACCAGCAATTTTGCGATTAACCCAATAAAAATAGCGTTGATAACTCCCTGAACACTCAGATAAAACACCCGCTTATTTACAAGGGGATTCCTGTTTTTTTCTTTTTTACCAAATAGCTGATCTAATGTTGGGGAAACGGGTGTACCTGCGTCAATTCTCGACATAATATAAAAATCTATTTATGCAAAAATATTGTTTAAACCATATTTTTGATAATTTTGTATATATAATTTGTATTTTAACATTAAATGAACAATATTTAATCAATGAGTGAGGAATCCTGTGATTTAAGTAGCTGCTTTTTTTGTACAAACTGTATTTCGGAATGGAAAGAGCTCATCGCTGTGAAGAAAAAAACGATTCATTTTAAAAAGGGTGAACTGATATTTAAAGAAGGCAATAAAGTGAATGGGATCTATTTTCTTTATTCAGGCGCTGTTAAAGTCCATAAACAATGGGCTAATCAAAAAGAGTTGATTATTCGTTTCACAAAACAAGGTGATATATTGGGTCATCGTGGCTTGGCAGTTAGCGATATATATCCCGTTTCGGCTACTGCATTGGTAGAATCAAAAGCCTGCTTCATCAGCAACAGTTTCTTGGAAACAATTCTCAGAACTGATCACGCTTTTACCTACAGACTGATGCAGTTATTTTCAAGCGAACTGCAAAAAGCAGAAATGCGTATGCGTAATTTGGCGCTAATGGAAGTTAATGGCAGAATTGCAGAAACTTTGTTGGAAATACTGAATGTTTTTGGCACTAATGCCGCGGGTTATATTGCAATACCTGTTACACGACAGGACATTGCCGCCTATGCCGGTACAACTTATGAAACCGTGTTTAAATTCTTAAGAGCTTTAACTATAGCTGAAACGATC
>JAGWPQ010000196.1 GCA_028877045.1 Bacteroidota bacterium
CTAATCTCAAACCATAAATCATAAGTTTCAAATTCGCTTTAATAAAAGTTGAATAAAGATTTGAACGTTGAAGAGTGCGATCCTTTCACTGAAAGAATCAGGGGCAACAAAAGCTAAATTGATATTCTAAAGCTTGAAACAAAATAATTGTCATACTGAGCTTGTCGAAGTATGATGTTTTTAAAAAGGCTTCGATAAACTCAGCCTGACAAACGTTATTAAATATTGTTATGAAAATAGATTTTAAAAAGTATAGCGATGGTTTAGTTCCTGCAATTGTTCAGGACATTGCAACAAGTAAAGTGTTGATGCTGGGTTTTATGAATGAAGATGCTTTGCATAAAACCGAAGAGACCGGTAAGGTTACTTTTTTCAGCAGAGCTAAAAATCGTTTGTGGATGAAAGGCGAGGAGAGTGGCAATTTTTTGGAATTAAAAAGTATGGCAGTTGATTGCGATAACGATACTTTGTTAATTAAAGTGCATCCTGTTGGACCTGTTTGTCATACCGGTGCCGATACCTGCTGGAGCGAAAAAAATCACAGCGATAATTTTTTATTCTATCTCGAAGAAATAATTGCATTGCGCCGCAAAGCCTCTGTGGACGAGAGTTACGTGGCAAGGTTATTTTCGAAAGGAATAAATAAAGTGGCACAGAAAGTTGGCGAAGAAGCAGTTGAGATGGTAATTGAAGCAAAAGACAATAACGAAGAATTATTTTTAAACGAATCGGCCGATCTGTTGTTCCACTATTTGCTTTTACTTAACGCCAAAGGCTATAAATTGCAAGACGTAATTTCTATTCTTCAAAAAAGACATTCTAAATAAGCATGAAAAAAATTCTGTTCGCATTATTGTTACCGCTTTCTGTTGCAGCGCAAGATGGTTATACAATTAAAGGAAATATAAAAGGTTTAAAAGACAGTACTTTGGTTTTTTTAACAAGCGGTGCCGATGGAAGTATGCTGTCGCAGGATTATGCATTCAACGGCCAGTTTAATTTGAAAGGGAAATTGGAAAGTGCAGATATTTATCAATTAAATTTTATTGGTAAGAAAGAAAGTGTTGATCTGTTCTTCGGTAACGAGAATATTGTTGTCACCGGCGAAGCATCCAGGCTGAAATCAGCTACTGTTGCGGGTTCTAAGCTTAATGGTGATTACAATTATTATGTGCAGGGTTTTACACCATTGAAAGAAAAGTTGGGTGCCATTGTTCCAAAAATCAATTCTGAAAAAGAAGGAAAGAAAAGAGATTCTTTAATTAAACAATATCAATCTTACATCAATCAGGTATTGCAGCAGGTAAACAAATTTGTAAAAGAAAAACCTGCATCACAAGTAAGCCCTTTTGTGTTGTATGTTGTTAATCCTTTGTTTCCGAATGTAGATGTGTTGGAAGAAAAATACGATCATTTACAGCCATCGGCTAAAAAAGGTATTTACGCAAAACTGATAGAAGATATGATCGCCAAAGCAAAAGTAGGTGGTGAAGGTTCTATGGC
>JAGWPQ010000197.1 GCA_028877045.1 Bacteroidota bacterium
CAAACAGTCGCATTTTTAATTAATATATTTTCTTGTTTAGGCATTTCTTCCCATCCGTAACCATCAAACGGATATGTCACTTTTGTTAGCCTTTGCGGAAGGGAATGTCTTTTTTTAGCTGAATCAGTCGCTGTAATTGCGCTTACAAATTTTGCCGTCCATGTTATGCTATTGCCTGCAGTATCTTCGCCATTGCCATTCCAGGTATCACCATCAACAAATCCGCTTAAGCGAAATTGCCCGTCCCTGTTGAATCCTACTCCTCCTTGCCTTTTCTTGGTTGCAGCAAAACTTAGTTTAACAATTTTTCCATCGAAACCAAATTTTCCTGTAAGCGTGTCTTTTCCAATAACAGTTGCCGTAGTTGAATTTTTAACATCCAACGTGTAATTGATGGTTGCTGAAGGAGATGTAATAACCAGGTTGTATTTACCTTTTATGTCGTTCCAGCCCTCATCTTTAATAACATATTTTTGACCCTGAACCCAATTATTAAAGAGGACTGTTTTTTCGTCGAATATCGGACCATTTGTTATTAAGAAATTTGCCAGCTTCCCAACTTCTAAGCTTCCAACTTTATCATAGATATTCAAGAGGGTGGCAGGTGTTTTTGTTAATGCTTCCAATGCTTTGTTTTCACTCAATCCAAATTCAATTGCCTTTCGGAGGTTTGTAAAAAATTGTTTTGTATCTCTTAATTCTGATGCGGTTAAGGCAAATGAAATATTCGCTTTTTCCAGTGCTGCAGCATTTGTTGGTGCCAGCTCCCAATGTTTCATGGCGGCGAGTGAAACAAATCTTGCGTCGTTCGGATCTTCAACATCCATTGCAAGAGGGAAATTTAAAGGAAGAATATAAGCTGCTTTTGTTGCTGCAATCTCTGCAACTCTTTGATATTCGTTTCCGCCACCTTTAATTATATATTGTACACCAAACTCATCACCAACTCGGTCTGCGCGCAAATCGGTCCACTTATCTTCTGATTCAAAGATCTGAGGAAGTGATTGATTGTCGTTAAAAGCCTGCAACGAAATATTGACACCTTCGGTTGACGGTTTTATTTTATACCACTGTGCATCTAAATATGTTTGCCTTAACAGGGCGATAGCTCCCATTACACTGCCGGGATAACTTTGTGTGGATGAGCCTTTGCTGAAGGAATAATTAGCAGAGGCTTTTTCTTTTAAAACAATCATATTTTCTTTAAACCCATCTTTAGAATCAGCAAGTGTTACAACCGTTCCGGTGCCCCGTACAATTCCATCTTTAACATGGGTTAGCACAGTTCCAAATCCTATTTCACGAAAAGATTTTGCCTTTGTTTCATCGGCAACAAATAATTTAAAAGCATCTGTTTCTGGTTTTATTGCCTGATTCCAATTATATGCTCCTTTTGTATTTGAAAGAAATTGAGTGGGTGCACCATAATTGAAACCTGCAGCGTTTCGTTGAGGTGTTGCTACGCCGTAATCGCTGTATATATCTATGAATGAAGGATAGATATACTTTTCTTTACAATCAATAATAATGGCATCTTTTGGAATTGAAAGATTGTTACCAATGCCTACAATTTTACCATCGCGAATAATCAGCGTGGAATTTTGTATTGTTGTTTGAACATCTTTTATAATGGTTGCATTTGTAAATGCAAAACAGCTTGAGCGCTTATCTGCAACGCCGTTTACAGGAAATGTTTCCTGAGCATGCAGCAGCGAAACAAAAATGAGCCCAAAAAAGAGGAGCTTAATTTTTTTCATAATGCTTTAATTGGTTTTGGAAAGAATTAAAGCTACTGAATAGAATGAATGTTAAAAGCCACTCATCATATTTTCGGTATAAAATATTTTTTGAAGGGTGAACAGGATGATAGATTACCTGCCCATAAAGACCATTAATATTTGTACATCGCTTGGGTTTACCCCGCTAATTCTGCTGGCTTGACCCAATGTTCTCGGCTTAATTTTTTTAAATTTTTGAAGTGCTTCATTAGATAAAGCCGATACTTTGCCATAATCAAAAGAATCAGGAATAACCAACTCTTCTAATTGACTCATTCGATGAACGATCTCTTTTTCTTTTTCTATATAACGTTCATATTTTATTTGAATTTCTGCCTGCTCGATGCAGTCTTTTGAATAATGGGATAAGGCAGTTGAAAGAGACGGAATATTTTCAATTAATGCAGCAAGAGAAACGTTAGGACGAAGAATGAGCCTTGCTGCTTTTTGTTTTTCTAAAATCGCAGCCGAATCAAGACTATTTAAATATGGATTAATTTCTTCCGGTTCAATATTCAAAGTCAACAAATCGGTCTTTATTTTTTCAGTATCATTCTTTTTAGACAAAACTGCATCCATTCTTTCCTGAGACGCAAGGCCAAGTCTGTAACTAAATTCTGTCAATCTTAGATCGGCATTATCTTGGCGCAACAAGGTTCTGAATTCGGCCCTGCTTGTAAACATTCTATATGGCTCTTCAGTTCCCTTGCTGATAAGGTCGTCGATCAATACGCCTATATAGGCATCACTTCTTTTTAAAATGACGGGCTCTAAATTTTTTGATTTCTGATGTGCATTGATTCCCGCCATTAAACCCTGGCAGGCAGCTTCTTCATAACCGGTTGTTCCATTAATTTGTCCGGCAAAAAATAAATTGCTCAGTAATTTTGTTTCCAGTGTATGGTTCAATTGGGTAGGCGGGAAATAATCATATTCGATTGCATAGCCCGGCCTAAAAAATTTACAGTTTTCAAATCCTACCACAGACCTAAGTGCTTGAAACTGAACATCTTCGGGTAACGAAGTAGAGAAACCATTAACATAAATCTCAACTGTATTCCAGCCTTCGGGCTCTACAAATAATTGATGCCTTTCTCTTTCTGCAAAGCGATTTATTTTATCTTCTATACTTGGGCAATATCTGGGGCCAATGCCTTCAATCCTTCCCTGAAACATTGGACTTCGATCAAAGCCTGTTTTTAATATATCATGCACTTCCTGGCTGGTGTAAGTAATAAAGCAGCTCTTTTGTTGAGCGGGTTTGATTCTTTCAAAATCCAAAAAGGAGAAGCCAACAATTTCATCGTCACCATGCTGCTCTTCCATTTTCGAGTAATCTAAGCTTCTGCTATCAACTCTCGGGGGTGTGCCCGTTTTTAATCTATCGCTTTCAAAACCATATTCAACCAGTTGTTCCGTAATTCCTGTCGCTGCTTTTTCCGCAACCCTTCCTCCACCAAATTGTTTTTCGCCGATATGGATAATCCCATTTAAAAAAGTACCACTGGTTACAACTACAGCTTTTGACCTGATCTCGTGACCCAGTCCCGTTATAACACCACAAGCGCTATTGTTTTTTATGAGAATAGAGCGAACCATGTCCTGATAGAAATCTACATTGGGTGTAGCTTCCAGCATCTGACGCCAGGTTGCTGCAAATAACATTCTGTCGTTTTGAGCACGGGGACTCCACATAGCGGGACCCTTGCTTCTGTTCAACATTCTAAACTGAATCATACTTTTGTCGGTCACGATACCGCTATAACCACCCATTGCATCAATTTCACGTACAATTTGACCTTTTGCAATTCCGCCCATTGCCGGATTGCAGCTCATTTGGGCAAGGGTTTGTAAATTCATGGTCACCAGCAAAACCTTGCTTCCAAGGTTTGCTGCCGCTGCAGCGGCTTCACAACCGGCATGTCCTGCGCCAACAACAATAACATCATAATCTGAAAACATCTATCAAAACAATTTTAAAAAGAATGCAAAGATAATCACCTCGAAGCTGGTCGGGTTTTTTGGATTAACGTAAAACGGAAAAATTTGTTTCACGTGGAACAATCTTGTTGTTGATAAGGAAACATACCCTGCAAAGCAAAACGGGTATTATGATCAGTAGTTTGGAAAATGCCTCGAGATGTTATAGCGCTTTAACGGAATTAATTTATCAAACCCTATCTGATATAGATGGCGGTTTGCTGAAAACAAGCTTACTAATGAAGGGCAATGAGCTTATATCCATATGGCTAACCGTATATCTCCACTATATTCAGTAC
>JAGWPQ010000198.1 GCA_028877045.1 Bacteroidota bacterium
CCATCATAAAACCAGGTACTATCAGAAATAAAAATATCGGTTCTGTTTAATCGGTTTAATGCTGCTGCAGTTTTGTCGCATACTGCCAAAGGCTGATTGGGCATAAGAACATGGCCTTTTTCGTCATCAAAAAATTCTGCTGTACCATAATAAATGGCTGTTTTTCCCGTAAACACACAAGGCCCATCAAGCGGCATAGGGTCCTTGATAGCACACACTTCTACGCTTTCAATAAAAATTAAATCATCGGTATTGTAATTAACAGGGTCTAAAATTCTGTAGGCACGTTTGGCTCTTATTTCTACTGTGCCGAAACCAATGTCGGTAATCAGTTTAATGTATTCTTTTAAAGGAAGTGAACCGCTTAAACATAATGCTCTTAATTTTTCATCTTCTCTTAAATTATCAGGTATTTGTTGTTCGCAGATCGGATCAGATAAAACTAATCGTCCGTGCGGCTTCAATACACGATACATTTCCTGCAAAGCTTTCTTTAAATCATCGTGTTTAAAAATATTAAACAAACAATTTTGTGCAGCAATATCAACGGAATTATTTTCGATGGGTAAGTGTAAAGCATTGCCTTTAATCAGTTTAATAAATTCGGATCGAAACCATTCGTTTTGATTTTCAGCATCCACAAAATTTTCTTTACAAGCCTGCAACATTTCATCAACTACATCAACACCAATAATATTACCCGCTTGCCTGCTGAAATAAGAAAATTGCAATAACTCCATTCCACCGCCAACACCCACATATAAAATTTTAGGATTGTTTACAAGGTCTCTCGGATTAACAGTACTGCCGCAACCATAATTCATTGCAAGCATTTTTTGCGGAATGTTTAATCCGGGTAATTGCCAAACAGGAGTGGTAGTACAACACAAACCTACCTGCGGATTTTCGGCAGCTTCTTTGTAAATATTTTTTGTTGTTTCTAAATAAGTCTGCATATTTTTTATTGTTTTACGAGCTTTAGTAATATTACTTATCGCCTGTTGCGTCACTCACTTGTACCGTAGTAATTCTATTCATCAAACAACGGTACCGCCACAACTGCTTCCTGAGCCTGCTGTACAACCATAACAATGCTGACCAATAACTATATTTCTATTGCTCAATTTTTCTGTGTTGAATTGAGAAATGTGTTTAGCAGTACACGCCAGTTTTAAATCGAGCATTTGATTAAAATCGCAATCGTATAAATAACCATCCCATCCAACCGAAATAGTATTGCGGCACATTACATTAACAGCTGCAACAGGATTATAAGCTTCTACTAATTTTTCCATGTACGTTTCATAGTTACTGCTTTGCAACAGATAATCTAAAAAACGACTGATAGGAAGATTGGTGATGGCAAATAAGTTATTAAACTCGATTTTGAATTTATCCATTAATGTCTGTTTGTACTCTTTTTCCAATGATTGTTGTGATGGTGGCAAAAAAGCACCGGCGGGATTATACACTAAATTTAAAATCAGGCCGGTTTCTTTTTTCCCATAACCCACTTCATTCAGCATTTGCAAAGCTTTAATGCTGTCTTCAAAAACTCCATCACCACGTTGCCTGTCAGTACGTTGTTGTGTATAAAATGGAAGAGATGAAACAAGTTCGATATTATGTTGTTTATAAAATTGGGGGAGGGTATGATATTGTTTATTGGCAAGAATGATGGTGAGATTGCACCGTACGATTATATGCTTGTTTAGTTTTTTTATTTCTTGAACAAACCATCTGAAATGGGGGTTTAATTCAGGGGCACCACCTGTAAGGTCAACTGTTTTTAA
>JAGWPQ010000199.1 GCA_028877045.1 Bacteroidota bacterium
GAAAGCAAGCAGGCATAAGCTTCTCCGGGCAACTGGATTTGTTGGTTTATTTTTTTTGACACCAGATCGATCACATACAAACTATTGTTGTCTTTTGTTACAACATACAATGTTTGTGTGGCATCGTTGATATCGATCCCTGTTGGAGAAATTTTGACAGGCCACTTATCTCCTAATTTAATGCTATCATTCAAAATTAATTTTTGATTGATAATAGCATATTTCAATATCCAATTATCATTGCCGCCCGAAGCATATAAATATTTTTCATTGGCTGAAAATTTTAATCCTACCCACGATTTAGGAATGACAATATTATCCAGCACTTTTTCTTTCTGCACATCGATCAACTGAATTGTTTGAGTACTTTGCCCGTTGTTGGTAACGGCCATATATTTTTGAGTAGATGACAGCGCCATGTTCAATGGCAGATCACCAACGGTGATACTTTTTCCAACAGGTGTTAAACTCCATCCGTTGGGCAGATGAATACGCTGCGATGCAAGTTGTTGCAATGTTTGCGCTGAAATAAATTTTACCGAAACAATTAAAGCGATCACTAAAAATATCTTCTTCATAAATTGATTTCTGTTATAATTCAAAATTAGCTGATTAACGAATCTAAATCAGAAACCTATATTATGAATGAATTAATTTCAATTAACTTTTCGAAAATTTATTTTTCATCATAAGTGCGATAAACTAAGCACACTTTTTTTGCTGACCGTTTTTTCGTCCGGTGAATTAATGTAGTCTTTAAATTTATTTAATCCTTCAGTGAGTTCATTAAGATTGATCCCCGAATAGGCAATGCGGATATAATAATTTTTTTCGCCCGGAAGCGGTCGCCCAAAATGTATTCGTGTACAAAAAGAAACGCCGGTATTATGCAAAATATCTTTGCGGAATAATTCATAATCGCTAAAACCTTTGTTCTTCATCAATTCTGTAACATTCGGGAAAAGATAAAAAGTAGCATTCGGATTAAAACAGTTAACTCCCCGGATCGAATTTAAGATCTGCACGCCCGCATCTCTCCTTTCTTTTAAAACCGAAAGTATTTTTTTTACTTCCGTCTGATCGCCTCTCAATCCTTCGATCGCACCATATTGAATGAAATGATTGGAGCATGATTCATCATTCACATTCAGCTTTGCGATAACATCAATGATCTCTTTTGGAGCAATGGTAGCGCCCAATCGCCATCCGGTCATCGCAAATCTTTTCGAGAAAGAATATAATATAACTGTTCGTTCCTGCATTCCGGGTACAGAAGCAATTGATATGCTTTTTCCTTCATAACGAATATCGAAATATGCTTCATCACTCAATACGATCAGATCATGTTCTATTGCAACAGCAGCTAACGCTTCCAGATCTTTTTTTGAAAATTCGGCGCCCGATGGATTATGCAAATCATTAAGAATGATAACTTTTGTTTTAGCAGTAATTTTTTCTTTGATCGCATCTATATCAAAAACAAAATTATTTTTTCCTTCAACAAATGTGTATGGCACTGCAACAGCACCGTTAAATTCTATCTGTGATTCATAGATCGGGTAACCGGGATTTGGATAAAGCACTTCTTCGCCCGGATTTACAAGTGCCAAAATAAATTTTCCGATGGTAGGTTTACCACCCGGCTGCACGGCAACATTTTCTATTGAATAATTGGTTCCTCTTGCAGCATTGATATCATCGGCAATGGCTTCGCGAAGTTGAGGAATACCCGTGGTTGGACAGTATCCCGTTTTCCCGTCATGAATGGCTTTTATGGTTCCGTTCACAACAGTTGATGGTGTTGAAAAATTCATATCACCTATATGAAACGGATAAACTTTATTTCCTTTGGCTGCAAATGCAGCAGCTTCGGCCGAAACCGCAAATGCTGTTTCGGTGCCTAATTTTTTTATTTTATCGGCTATACGTAACATAATTATTCTTTAGAGTTGATTAAAGATTTGCTGCGCTTTCTAAAACTTTTGCAGAAATTATTATTTCTTTTTTTCGCCCTTTGATATAATTGAAAATAGAATCGAATTGACTTTCTCCATCCAATCCGGCTTCTGCTATTACACTCTCGGCCTTTCCGCTTCCGAGAAAATGTCCTTTCTTAAATGGATAGATCGAATGTTCGCGGCCATAATCGGATTGTATCCAGTGATACATGGTAGGCATTGTGAATCCTGTTATTGCCATTGCTTCCTGTTGCAGTTTTGCAGGAAAAATTTCTTCCTGTTCTCTTTTAGATAATAAATTAAAGAGTTCAGCACTGGCAACATAATACACAGCCACATCAATATTTTTTTTCAATAACATGGGCAAAGTATCATTCACAAATACATAAGCAACTTCACTTCCCTGCAATACAATTGTGCCCTGCGGATTTTTAGTTGATGGTTTGCGAAGCAGATAAATGCCTTTTGCAGAATCGGATGCAGGTGCAAGTCCCAATGCTTTCCTGTCCAATATTTTTTCATTGGGTCTGGTTACAAACGGACAAATCACTGCAGGCCGTTTGCTCAATGCTGCAGTAACCAAATACCAGATATCCTGTGGATCCCATGGTGTTAACGAGATCATGGTACCATCAGGAAAATTTTCCTGAACGATCTGTAATGGTTGAGGATCGGCATGTGTTGGACCATCTTCTCCTGTTTTAATTCCTGTGTGTGCACACACTAAAAAAAACGGATTATATTTTTTATTTGATAAAGCTTTTTTCGATTGTTCGCCGATTGCATGAAGCCTTGCAGAAATATGTCCCAACGGTGCCATGAATGCGCCGTAAGATGAACAAACGCCAATATGTTTTCCGAATGCAGAAATACCTGAAGCAACACCACTCATGGCATCTTCGCAAATACCACCAACCGATAATGTTCTTGCTAACGGATTGGTGTTTGCATTAAAAAATCCTTCTGCAAAATCTTTACCGATCGTATTCACACTTGTAGAACCAAGCAGATCGGCAGCAGACGTAAATACTGCACCGTTGCTTAATTTATTATAGTATTGAAGCACTTTTCCAAGTTCGCCACGCAATGTGGTTGAAGCATTATTTTCTAATTGCAATGATGAAGGAATTTGATTGTTGCTTGATGCTTCGAAATAAATTTTTGAAACATCGGGCGCATTACTTTTTTTATGCCGGGCCTGTATATTTAAACGATCACATGAAGCAACCAAACGTTTTGCCAGCGCATTGGTGATATTTCTGTTTGTCTCAAAAAAATCTCTGATAATTAATAAGGCATCCCAGAAACATTCTTCCACCATGGCAGCATTTTTTCCGCCGCCACATTCCTGAACGCCATTACATAATTCAATATTTTTTCCGGTAAGATCAAGCAATGGTTTAAGTGCATTATAATATCCGGCACTGCAAAAATTATGTCCGGCGCCATGCGAACTTTTTCCTTCAATACCATAATTCCATCCTTTTACAGTTCGGTAAACAATGGCTGTTGGCTGATTATTTTTTATTGTTGCAACTTTTCTCTGTGCAGCGATGATGCTTTGAAAATCTTTTCCATCCTCAACAAAAATTACATTCCAATCGTGGAAGTATGCAAGCTCTGCAGGATTCCATTGCACATATTCACCGGGTTTTGAATCTTCTCTGCATACATTATTTGAATCGATGGATGCATTGTTCCAATCGATATGCATAACTACATTTTTCAACGAAGCTGTACCGGCAGATGCCATGGCTTCGCTGACACGGCCCGGTGTTAATCCGCCTTCACCTTCCACCATGTGAATCACAGGTGCATTTGCTCCGTAATAATCGACAGCAGCATATGCAAGACCAATAGAAGAAGCAACGCCAATACCCGATGCGCCTGTTGACAATTTTATAAAAGGCGTAGCAGGTGTTGGATGACCATCCAAAGCTTTTGACTTGAATTTTTTAAAGAGCGGCGTATTGGTAACAGGATTTTTTCTGAAACCAAGTAAGTCTTCCAATCTGAGTTGCTGATCGATTTCTTTTGGCAAATAATCATACGCTCCGATGCGAATGATCTCGTTTCGCAAAGCCCAGTGCGCATAAAGTCCCAAAGCTTTATGGCCCGCTGAATAAGAAAGAATATCCGAATCATTTCTTTCATGATTGGATACATCATAATTCATCGAATCATATAAAAGTCCCGATACAAATCTTCCCGAAGAAATTGATCCGCCCGGATGACCCGATAGCGGAGCAAAATTGTATAAGGTTGCACAAAGAGAACGATACACAGTGTCGAATGTTTCGAACAGGTTAAGCTCATCTTTGTTTAAAGTTTTCTCTCCAGATAAGTCTGAAGAACTGATCACATGGTACTCTGCACGTCTTGTACCAAAAGGTGTTTGCATTTTCATAAAAAAATCGTTAGATAATTACGTGTTGTTATTGGCCAAAAAAGAATGGCAAGAAGTTTCGGTGTCCGGTGTTTTAAACTTCGCAACTAATGTAAATAATGCGTTACTCTGAAAATATGACTTATGTCAGTTATAAGCCGGTGCAGATGTGGATTGTGTCCTGATTCAAAATCATCAAAGAAAGACGATTAATTGTTCGAGAGTTTTTATATCGAACCGATAGTTTCAAAATATCCTGCGGGTTTTCAATGAAAAAAATAGAATCACCCTATTTAAAAGTATTGCTCTTTGTA
>JAGWPQ010000200.1 GCA_028877045.1 Bacteroidota bacterium
AGTGTGCTGGTCACAATACTTTTTATACTTCAGTTGTATGTGTGGCAATTTGATTGGTGGTTCAGCATTTTATATTGCACTGGTTTAATTATAATTCCATTGATATGGGTATTTAAAAAATTATTTACAGCAACTTCATCAAAAGATTTTCATCAGTTAAGTACTGCTGTTAAAATGATTATGTTTACAGGTATTCTCTCAATGTTTTTCTTTTTATTCTATCATTGAAAAAATAAAATTAAGTGGTAAAAGATATTATTCTCGCTTCTCAATCGCCCCGCAGAAAACAATTAATGGAATGGGCCGAAATTAAATTTGAAGTGGTAACTGTCGGCACCGATGAAAACTTTCCCGAAGGGATGCATGTTGAAGAAGTTCCTGTTTTCATTGCCCGTGAAAAGGCAATGGCTGTAAAAGAAAAATTACAAAATGCATATCATGCATTGTATGCGCACAAAGCAGTTGTGGCTGCCGATACCATCGTTGTTTTGAATGGCGTTGTTATTGGCAAACCAACCGATCGGGATGATGCCATAAAGATATTAACATCATTAGCCGGTAAAAGGCATCAGGTAATCACCGGTGTTGTGATCCTGAAAGATGAGAAAGAAATTAATTTCAGCGATACTACCGAAGTAGAATTTCATCCGCTTACGCAGCAACAAATCGAATTCTATGTTGATAAATACGAACCCTACGATAAAGCCGGCGCCTATGCCATTCAGGAATGGATTGGCGTTATCGGTATCAAAAAAATAGAGGGCGATTTTTATAATGTGATGGGCCTGCCTGTCAGTAAAGTTGTGCAGCAATTACAGGTTTTATTATCTTAAAAAAATATTGTAATTTTATTTATTGCATCGATTCCTCCATAGTTAATTGACCAACTATGACAGAAAAATTATTGCAATTCATCTGGCAATTCCAGTACTTCAACAAAAATGAATTGCACACCGAAGATGGTGATGCTTTACAAATCATCAAACCCGGCATTTATAATTCAAATCAGGGTCCTGATTTTTTGGAAGCATCCATAAAAGTGGCTTCAGTAAAGCTTTTTGGCAATATTGAACTACATGTTAATGCTTCGGACTGGTTGAAGCACCAACATTCTTCCGACAAAAATTATTCGAATATTATTTTGCATGTTGTTTGGGAAAATGATGTAAAAGAATATCACAAAATTGAGCTTCCCACATTAACATTACAAAAC
Organism: Bacteroidota bacterium; assembly: GCA_028877045.1. Taxonomy (GTDB): domain Bacteria; phylum Bacteroidota; class Bacteroidia; order Chitinophagales; family Chitinophagaceae; genus CAIQDX01. The sequence continues at coordinate 1,214 of JAGWPQ010000200.1, forward strand.
AGGGTCCCAAAAATTTTATTGCAGCGATACGAACAATTAATGAACGAAGGGAATGTATTGCATTGTAAAAGTTTTCTTCCGGCATTAAGTAATATTGGATGGATCTCATGGAAAGAAAGATTGTTGATCGAAAGATTGGAAATCAAATCGCAAAAAGTGTTGAATTTTCTGGAAGAAACCCATCATCATTGGGAAGAAGTTTTTTGGTGGATGATCGCCGCCAATTTTGGCATTAAAGTAAATGCCGAATTATTCGAGGCTGTTGCAAAATCTATTTCCATAAATATTCTTGCCAAACATAAAAATCAAATTCATCAGTTAGAAGCATTGTTGCTCGGTCAGGCAAATTTGTTGAACGAAGATTTCCAAGAAGATTATCCGAAACTGCTCCAGCGTGAATATCTTTTCCTTTTCAAAAAATATAAACTCGCCGAAGTGAATGCTGCTGCACATTTTCTTAGGATGCGTCCTGCAAATTTTCCAACTATCAGGTTGGCACAATTAGCCATGCTGATTAAAAATGTATCTCATCTTTTTTCAAAGATCAAAGAAATGAATGATGTTGATGAGGTGCGGAAATTATTCAACATTACCTGCAACGATTACTGGCATTATCATTTTGTGTTTGATGAAACAACAAATTATAAACCCAAACATCTGGGCGAACAAATGATAGATAATATTTTCATCAACACAATCATTCCGGTTTTATTTGCGTATGGTTTGCATCAAAAGGAACAAGTGTATAAAGACAAAGCCCTGCGCTGGTTAGTGGAAATAAAACCCGAAGAAAATAGTATTACCAGATCATGGAAATTGCTGCAGATCGAAAATAAAAATGCTTTCGATTCGCAGGCATTAATTCATCTTAAAAATAATTATTGCCAGAATAAACGTTGTTTGGAATGTGCTGTTGGAAATAAAATATTAAAACCTACCAGTTAAAACTTACATCCAATTTAATATCGGGGTGCAGGCTTTTCTCAACTGGGCAACTTCTTGCAATTCTGACCAATTGTTCTTTCTGTTCGGCAGTAGCGTCAAAAAATTTTGTGAAAAATAGGTCGGCTTTAATACCAACCACTCTTCTCGGGGCATCGCTGCTCATGATTTTGGTTATCTCTACTTTGGTACCATCAAAATTCAGGTTCATGTCGGCAGCACGTATCGCCATTGTAGTTATCATGCAGCTTCCGTACGAAGTTGCCA
>JAGWPQ010000201.1 GCA_028877045.1 Bacteroidota bacterium
TTAAAAATGGCAAGCCCCGCATTCAACAACACGAATGCCGATACAATAAAACCCATCATCACAACAAATACTACAGATTCGATCTTTCTGTCGAAGAAATATAAAACAGCTGATAAGAATAATAGCGCTGCCGCAACCAATAGAATTATTGATATTGGATTAATGCGGGCTGTAATAACAGCGGGTAAAAACGTGTCGCTGATCATTTATTATCTTTGTCGTTATAGTTTTGAAACATTTTCGAATACGTAGTATGAATCCGTTTTCGGATTTTCGATATGTTTCATTATCAAAAACACTTTATAAAATAAAAGTATCAGACAAAAATAAATGCGAGTGATTAAGATGCTATTAACAACTAATTAAACTGCAATTAGAAATTATGCAACGGGCACAGAAACAATAAATGTTACACCCTGCGAAGTTTTATTGGTTGCAGTAATACTGCCCTTATGAAATTTTATGATGCGTTGTGCCAGCGAAAGTCCCAGGCCAAATCCGTGTTTATCCAAACCATTGCGGCCCCTGTAAAACGGATTGAATATAAATGGCAGATCTTCTTCTTTTATGCCGGGCCCGTTATCATCAATAATAATCTGGATCTGATCTTCAAAGAATTTTAAAGTTACAGCTGCAGTATGATCTTCAGAATACTTGCATGCATTTATCACAATATTACTGACAGCACTGTATAAAAGCCCGGAGTTGCCAAATACCAATACTTTCGATTCATCATCGGGCACATTGTTGAAATCAAGATTGACCGAATATGCCTGATTCATTTTTCTTAATTCAACAGGAAGTCTCATCATCAATTCATCAATTCTGAATTTTCCTAATTCAACACCACCCGATTCTCCGCTTGCCTTAGCAATCTCAAGCAGATTTTTAGTAAGATCGGCAAGGTTCTTTACATCGTTGTGCACCGAATTGATTACGCTTTTGTAGTCTTCATTGCTCCTGTCTTTTTGCAGGATCACATCCAGTTCGCTGAGCACCGATGTTAAAGGTGTCAGCAATTCGTGCGATGCATTGGATATAAATTTTTTTTGTATCTCAAATGAATTTTGCAAACGATCGAGCAGGTGATTAAAATTTGATACCAGCTCATTGATTTCATCTTTATTTTTTCTGGCATTGATTCTACGTACTAAATTTTGAGAATTAATTTCCTGCATCTCCTTCGACATCCTTTTCAGCGGAATGAGTAAATTAAACGAAAACAGCAGCCCGATAAATATGGTTACAATTATTCCACTTGCAAAACTGATCGATAAAATCTTTCTTAATCTTGCGAGCTTTTCCATACCTCTTTTATCGGCAGCTGCAGAAACTACAACATAATCATTTGCTCCGTCTCTGAATTTCAAAGCAAGAACATCCCTGTTTTTTTCCTGATAAAAATAGTCCTTGCCCTTTGCTATTTTTCGCAACACAATTATATCCGTTGTTACGGATGCAGCGCCTGAATCGGTATAACGATAGATCTCTCTGTACGAAGAATCATAAACAATGATGCAGGATTGCTGTTGCAGATGAGAAAAAAGTTTTTTATCAATATCCTGAAGCAGTTTATTATTGATCCCCGGCACTTTGGTCAGGAGATCAATGGTAGTGTGGGAGCGTGTTTGCAGTTTTCTAATCGATTCGCCTCTCTGATTGCCAACCGAAATAAAATATACCAATAAACATAAAAACAAAAGTATCCCTGTAACAAGAACCGTAAATAATAATGTGATCTGGTACTTGATTCGCATGGATCAATTCCTGTTTTCTTTTAAAATATAACCCATACCAAATTGAGTGTGGATGAGGCGTGTAGGGAAATTCTTATCAATTTTATTTCGCAGGTAATTAACAAAAACGTCTATCACATTTGTTTGTGTATCAAAATCAATACCCCAAACTTTTTCGGCAATATCGGCCCTTGAAACTACCCTGTTTTTATTGCGGATAAAATATTCAAGCAACATAAATTCTTTTGCCGTTAATGAAATTATCGTACCTGCACGCTTTACTTCTTTGCTGGTGAGATTCATTTCCAGGTCTGCAACCGTTAATATATTATCTGTAAATACCTGCGAGTTAACTGTTCTTTTTAATAATGCTTTTATCCGGGCAAGCAGTTCTTTCAATTCAAATGGCTTGCAGATATAATCGTCAACACCCGCATCAAAACCATCCAGTTTATCTTCGGTTGCATTCAATGCTGTCAGCATGATGATCGGAACAGTTTGATCAAACTTCCGGATCATCCTGCATAAATCAAATCCGTTTATGATAGGCAGGTTTACATCAAGAATGATAAGATTATAGCGGTAAGCCAATGCCATTCTTTTTCCGATGGCACCGTCAAAAGCTAGCTCAACCTTGTAACCATTTTCACTTATTCCTCTTTTAAGGGCTTTAGCAATCTTTACTTCATCCTCAACAATTAAAATTTCAATTTCATCCATGCAGGGTCATTTTAACGTTTCAGGGTGCCACAGAATTACAGCTAAAATCTAATACTATTTTAATTTTTTGAAAATTCTAATAAATTTTTAATCTTTTGAATTGAAAATTTTAATTATATACAAGCTTCTTCCTGCAACACCAAACAGTTACATTAACAGACAACCTGTTTGTTGTTATCTATGATGCAGATTTGTTAATGTATTGCTATAAACACAAATCAATACTCTATCACTTTGGGTTTTGTTCCCATGATGTTTTCGATCTGCTCCAATACTTCAGGAGTCAGCAATGGCAATACTTCCAGCGATTTTAAGTTATCATCCAACTGTTCTTTTTTGGTTGCACCCAAAATAGCAGTGGTGACGTTTGGATTTTTTAATGTCCATGCAATACTTAATGATGCCAGCGAAACACCCAATGCTTTTGCCAACGATGCCAATTGTTTTACTCTTTCAATTTTATCATTGACCATCCAGCGGTCGCGCAGCCATTCAAATCCCTGCAATCCCAAACGGCTCCCTTCGGGTATGCCATCGTTATATTTTCCGCTTAATAATCCTGCTGCCAGCGGACTCCAGATGGTGGTGCCCAATCCAACATTTTTAAATACTTCTATAAAATCGTGTTCTACTTTATTGCGCTCGAATAAATTGTATTGCGGCTGTTCAACCGATGGGCCAATTAAATTATACTGATGTGCCACACGATGCGCTTCCATGATCTCTGTACCGCTCCATTCGCTGGTACCCCAGTACAAAACTTTTCCCTGCTGCATCAATGTATTCATCGTCCAAACAACTTCTTCGATGGGAACATTTTTATCGGGGCGGTGACAAAAATATAGATCGAGATAATCTAACTGCAAACGTTGCAATGCCTCGTGACAGGCTTCCACAATATGTTTGCGGCTGAGGCCCGTTTGATTGGGTTTATTTTCTTTTCCTCTCCAACCAAAAAAAACTTTCGACGAAACAACATACGATGTACGGTCCCAATTTTTCTTGGTTAATATTCTTCCCATCATTCTTTCGCTTTCGCCCAACGCATAACCTTCGGCATTATCGAAAAAATTAATGCCGTTATCGTAAGCAATGCCCATTAATTCATCGGCGATCTCATCATCGATTTGTTTATGAAAAGTTACCCAGCTTCCCAAACTTAAAACACTTAATTGCAAGCCGCTTTTACCCATTCGTCTGTATTCCATAGTTGTTGATTTTTAGAATATGCAAGTTATAAAATGATAAACGAATAAACCATTGAAAAAAATAACGTTGAAAATTTGTTTTATTTTTTTGTACTAAGCTGCAACAATTCTAATCGGCTGTTGAGGCGTCGCACACTTGTACGGTTTGTACTTTATGGAACAGTTTCACCGCAGAGCAAAAGAGAAATGCAGTTAACGCAGAGAACCTCTGCGAAACTCTTTTACTCTTGTTCTCAGCGGTAAAAAAATGGCTTCGATAAAAGCTCAATTAAGATCAGAAAGTTGAAGTGTGCGACGCAACAACAGCAACATAGAAATTCTGCAGCCGGTTACATAATTATCTTCCAACAATAACAATTTTACCAACTGTTTTTTCACTGCCGTCATCATTTCGCACAATCACCAAATACACGCCGGGTAAGGCTTTCGTGCCATTGTAATTGGTGCCGTTCCAGATGGCTTGTCCGCCCAGCGATCTTGTTTGATACACCAACCTTCCATTCATCTCTGCAATTTTTACCAAACTGTTTTCAACCAACCCGCGAATGCCGATGTTGCCGTTAAAATTTGGCGGAACAGGATTTGGAAACACCAACACATTATTTGTTTCGCTGCCTTCGGTGGCCGTACTTCGGAAGCTGCAAATGCCGGCGAATGTTGCAAAAAATACTTCGCCTGTTTTTGGATCGATGGTTATTTTCCGAACATCATTATTTAATAGCGGAGAATTATCAACAGTAAAATTATAAATCACTTTATCGCCTTCGGCCGAAACCAACCACACACCATTTGTTGTGCCCACCCATTTGCGGTTGGCACCATCAACGGCAATGCATTGCACTGCTTGGTTTTGAAATAAATATCCGGCAAACTGTCCCTGCTGAATGACGGGCAAAACTGCATCGCAATTTTGTGTAAAAATATTTGCGGCACATTGCACAATGGCAATGCCGTTATCGGTGCCGATCCAGATAAAACTATTTTTATCTTTTGCCAAACAATACACATTGTTGCTGGGCAAATTTCCGCTACCGATCCCTGTTCGAAAATATTTCCATTGATCATCGTTGGTTGCATCAACGCTGCTGCCGTAGTTATAACAAATAACGCCATTTCCTTTTGGACTAACCATCCACAATTGATTGGCATCATCAACAACAATTTGACCAACGGCATTTTCTACAAGTGAAAATGGAATGCTGAATGATTTCCATCCGCCGTCATTTTTCATCACTTTCAAATTTTGCGCCGCGCCATAATTAGCGATCCATAAATTATTATTCTGATCGAATGCCAATCCGCTAACGCGATAACTTGTTGCATCACCAATAGTCGCCTGCAAATAATTTTGTTTATAAATTTTAATTTGATTGCCGTTAAAATTTACCAATCCGCCGCCATAGCTACCGGCCCAAATGCCTGCCCCTGTTGGATCTGCGGCCAATGCAATAAAATCTAAAACCGAATCCAATACTGCTGTGTTGAAACTATTTTTATAATTCCACACATCATTTTCAAACGAATAAATACCATTGCGGTTGTATGTATAATTCCATGCGGCATCCACTGTTCCGGCTGCTGCAAATAAAGTGTCTTGCTTAAAGATCATATCGCCTGTTGCAATTCCCGGCGGACCGTTTGGAATAAATTGCTGAGCTGTTGTAGAAAAATTTGATAAGCCGCCATACAGATCGGCCACCCAAATTGTGTTGTTATCGATCAACGCATTTTTCGGAAATGAAATGATGCCTGCCTGCGAAATTGTTTTAATAATTTTTCCGGTTACATCCAATTCAATCACTCTGCTGGCTCCTGCATTTGTGTTTTGACAAACAGTAATATTATTGGTTGATGCATTTGAATTAATTATTTTCCATGCAGTATCGGCATAAATTAAATTCCACACATTATTATTCAACACAAACAAAGAATCATTTTTTTGAGCGATGAGCTTATTGTTGGTGAATAAAATATTTTTTACAGCACCAACGCTCAAAGCATTGCTGCCACTGAGGTTGAACCAATTATTAAAATCGGCCAAGTTGTTTGAATTAACGGCTGCACGTTTTAATCCTTCATCGGTTGCTGCATAAAAATAAGTACCATCGGTTGTAA
>JAGWPQ010000026.1 GCA_028877045.1 Bacteroidota bacterium
CCTGAACCCAAATGCCAGTTGACTTAATGATGGAATGGTAGAACCCAATTGCAGCATTAGTTTGATTGTTAGCGCAATCGCCGATAATAATAATAGCCACTGACCTTTTTTAGAAAAGAATGTTTTAACTGTATCGATATTTTTAATAATTATCTTAATTAAAAATAACCATCCGGCAAATTGTGAAATTGCAGCAACAACAACTAAGCAATAAATTAAAAATGGAATAGGCAACCACAGTGCCGATAAAAAATATGCAGGTAAACATGCTAAACCAAATAACCAGAAAATTATTTTTAATTGTTTTTGCACCATCATAATATTTTCTAATTGAGATATCAATAAGCCCATGCCTGCAAAAAAGAACCAGCCATTATATTGGAAATGAAGAAAAAAATAAACGGCAGCTAAATAAAAATTTTGATCGCTTATTTTATTGGCCATTAAAAAAGCCAGAGAGAATGCACCGAGTGATGAGAGCGCATTAAATAATAGCGCTGACTTGTACCACCAAAAACTGATGCGCTTAATCTTTAAAGAGTTTAGGTCTTTCCAGAATTTTATTGCAAAAAAATAGGAGATAATAATTGATAAAGTAGAGAAGCAAATAGAAATAAATCCATATCCCTGCAAAGGGAAACTCAACAACATACCATAAGCAGAAATCAAATTGGCGAATAAAAGCCAGTGATATTTTTTAAACGTGTCTTCTTTATATGTTGAAAGATGATGCACTAATAATACCATTAATACTTGCGTTATCCAACCTGAGAAAGCAAAATGCGAATGCCCGTGTAATAAATATTTCTGATTGACAAATGGTAACGAAAAAGCAATTTTATAGCGAAGTATTGTTCCGATAAATGCAACTATCAATAAATTAAAAAACGATATGCGCAGCCAGTTACGTAAAGAAAAATTCATCCTGTTTTTTGAGTGCAAATTAAAAGCGAGTGAGGGTAGCTTGTATGATTGTAATCATAACTAACAATATACTTTCCCTTTTTCGATTACCAGTTCACCTCTGTCGTGCATGCTGCGCATGGCACGGATAACGGTTTCCACACGTAGTCCTGTCATGTCGGCAATCTGTTGCCTTGTAAGTTTTAACTGATTGCATTTGGGGCAGAAATTTTTATTTTCTTTTTTAAGATAATTGAGCAGTGCAGCTATTCTTGCTTCAGGGGCATTGTATGCAATTGATTTTAAGATAAGGAACTTGAATCTTACACGTTTGGCCAATAATTTACTGAAGGCGAAATGTATATCGTGATGCTCTTTTAATAATTGCAAAAAGGTAGGTTTGCTTAATCTGATGATGATGGAATCTTCTTCGGCAATACCTGCTGCAGCATAAGGCCCATCATCAAACAGTGGTAATTCTCCAAAACATTCACCGGGTTCAATAATTGTTTGAATAAATTCTTTTCCTTCATCATCAATATTCACCCATTTTACAGAACCACTCACCAATTGATAATAAAACGAACAGGATGTTCCTTCTTTAAAAATGATTTCACCTGCATTTACTTTTTTGTAAGTGGCGCCCCAGGCAAGTAAAGTGTCGATGTCTATTGTCACCATACTGTTGTGAAGTTAATTAATCGGGGCGAAAATATTTTCAATATTCTTTATAAATCATGACAAGAATCAGCTTTGGTATTTCTTACGATCTGATTGATAAGGTTGAATAATATTCGTAACAAATAGTTCTGTTTTATTTATCAATATGATTACACGCATAAAACGGAAAATTGGTCTTGACTAATCTTGTGATATCAATTACTAAAAAATATAAGTACTATGAAAAAAATGTTGGCAATTATAATGATGATAGTTGCAGGTTATGCTTGCGGTAACCAAAACGGTACTCCGGCCAAAGCTCCCGGAAGTGAATCAACTGCGACAGGTAATCCTGATTACGATCCGCACAGAGGTGAAGGAAAATTTAAAAAAGTTGATATCGGTGCAACTATCGATACAAAAATGGTTGATGCCGGAAGTAAAATATATACTGTCAAATGCAGCGCATGTCACAAGCTGACAAATGAAAAATTGGTAGGCCCGGGTTGGAAAGGAGTTACTACAAAACTAACAGCCGAATGGATCATGAATTTTGTGACCAATACTGATGCTATGCTGAATAAAGACCCTGAAGCACAAGCGCAATTGGAAATTTGCCTGGTGCGCATGCCCAATCAAAATGTGAGTGATGAAGATGCAAGAAATATTTATGAGTTCATGCGCAATAACGACGCTGCTAAATAATTATAAAAATCGGTTTCATTTTTTACAATCAAAACAACCAAATATGAAAAGTTATAAGTTCAGTGTAACGGCTGCCATAGTTGTTGCATTGTTAATTGGCTTAAATGCCTGCAAACCAAAAAATGCAGGTAATGCCGTAAGTGCCGATGCTGCTATAAAAACCTATGTTGCACCGGGCAAATATGATGAGTTTTACAATTTTGTTTCAGGAGGTTTCAGCGGACAAATGAGCGTATATGGTTTGCCAAGCGGAAGACTTCTGAAAGTAGTTCCTATTTTTTCCATTAATCCTGAAAATGGATATGGATACAGTGAGGAAACAAAACCAATGTTAAACACATCGCATGGTTTTATACCTTGGGACGATCAGCATCATTTAGATCTTTCACAAACGAATGGAGAAATTGATGGCCGTTGGATATTTGCTAATGCCAATAATACGCCTCGTGTTGCAAGGGTTGATTTATCAACTTTTCATACTGCTGAAATTATTGAATTACCCAACAGTGCAGGTAATCATTCATCACCATTCATTACTGAAAACACAGAATATGTTGTAGCGGGTACGAGATTTAGTGTTCCGCCTGATGATGCAAATGGTGATGTGCCTATTAATACGTACAAGAAAAATTTTAAAGGGACCATCAGTTTTATCAGTGTTGATAAAGGAAGCGGTAAAATGGATATTGCTTTTCAATTACAATGTCCGGGCGTAAATTTTGATCTTAGTCATTCAGGTAAAGAAAAATCACATGGTTGGTTCTTTTTCTCTTGTTATAATACCGAACAGGCCAATACTTTATTAGAAGTAAATGCATCACAAAATGATAAAGATTTTATAATGGCTGTTAACTGGAAAAAAGCAGAAGAATATCTGAAAGCAGGTAAAGGCAGAAAACAATCTGTAAAATATGCTCATAATTTTTATGATGAAAAAACACATACTGCAACTTCTGAGATCAGAACAGAAGTAACAGTGCTTGACACAAAAGTGCTGAAAGATATTTGCTATTTTATTCCATGTCCGAAATCACCACATGGTTGTGATGTTGATCCGACAGGCGAATTCATTGTTGGAAGTGGAAAGCTTGCTGCTTTAATACCTGTTTTTAGTTTTGATAAAATACAAAAAGCGATCGCAGCAAAAGATTATATCGGAGATTATGATGGTATCCCTATCATCAAATATGAATC
>JAGWPQ010000202.1 GCA_028877045.1 Bacteroidota bacterium
CCGTGTGGGTTATGGTGTAACCGGTCAGCAGGATGGTATTAATGATTATGATTATCAATCTTTCTATAATCTTAGTTCAGGAACTGCTCAATATCAATTGGGAAATAATTTTTATCAGATGTACAGACCGGGTGGTTATTATCTGAACAGAAAATGGGAACAAACAGCAACAACCAACGTAGCTATTGATTATGGATTCCTGAATAACCGTATCAATGGTAGTATCGAATATTATTACAGAGAAACAACAGATCTGTTGAATAATATTGCTCAATCTGCGGGTACAAATTTCTCTAATCAAATTGTTGCGAACATTGGTAGTATGATAAATAAAGGGGTAGAGTTTACCATTAATTTACAGCCAATCCGTAATAAAAACGTAACATGGGATATAGCATTCAATGCAACGTACAACGAAAATAAAATTACAAAACTGACTATCTCAAACGATCCTAAATATGCAGGTGTGTTAACTGGCGGTATTTCTGGCGGTACCGGTAATACAATTCAGATACAATCTGTAGGATACGCCAAAAATTCGTTTTATGTATATAAGCAAGTGTATAATCCTTCAACAGGTAAGCCAATCGATAACCTTTTTGAAGATATAAACAGAGACGGCATCATTAACCAAAATGATTTATTTCAATACAAGAGTCCTGATCCAAAAGCATTCTTTGGATTCAGTACAAATTTAACCGTAAAGAAATGGTCAGCCGGTTTTGTACTGCGTGCAAATGTTGGAAACTCTGTTTATAATAATGTTGCTTCCAGTACAGGTACACTGAGAAATATTATGAATCCTATCGGTTACATCAACAATGGATCAACAGATGTTTTGAATACTAATTTCAGTGGTACAGGAACTAATTATTACATGTCCGATTATTATGTGCAGAACGCATCTTTCCTGAGAATGGATAATATTAATGTGGGATATAATGTAGGCAAGGTTTTTAATAATAAAGCTACTTTGCGTTTAAACGCCAATGTTCAAAACGCATTTGTAATTACACAATACAAAGGATTAGATCCGGAAATTTCAGGTGGTATCGATAATCTTTTTTATCCACGCCCAAGAACATTTGTTTTCGGCTTAAACCTTAATTTTTAAACCATTGCAAGTAACTACGTTAAAAAAATTATTATGAAAAAAAATATTTTAAAAATAATGATAGCCGCCGGGATCTTTACCGGCAGTCTCTCATCTTGTTCTAAGAAGTTAGATCTTCTTCCAACAAACGATATTACTGCTGCACAAGTGTACAGTACATCAGCAGGCTACGCTCAAGCTTTTGCTAAAGTTTACGGTAGCTTCGCGTTAACAGGTAATCAGGGCCCTGCCGGAAATGGCGATATTCAGGGCATTGATGAAGGTACTTCCGACTTTGTTCGTTTATTATGGAATGCCCAGGAATTAACTACAGATGAAGCCGTTTGTGCCTGGGGTGATCCCGGCGTTCCTGACTTTCATGCTATGAACTGGTCTGCAAGTAATACAATCCTTTTAGGTCTTTACTATCGCTCTTATTACCAGATCACTTTGTGTAACGATTTCATCAATCAGGCATCTGACGGAAATCTTACATCACGTGGTATTACCGGTGCTAGTGCAGATAGTATCAGAAAGTACAGAGCTGAAGCCAGATTTTTAAGGGCCTATCAATATTCTGTTCTGATGGATCTTTTTGGTAATGTTCCTTTTGTTGATGAAACTATGCCGCTTGGATCTTCATTGCCAAAACAAATTAGCCGCACCAATTTGTTCAATTATGTTACAAGTGAACTGAGAGCAATTGATGGGTCTTTATTTCCTCCAACTCAAACGCCGGGTTCTGTAACTTATGGCAGAGCAACACAAGGTGCTGAATGGGCTTTATTGGCTCGTGTGTATTTGAATGCCGGTGTTTATACAGGCACACCGAAATATGACAGTGCAATAATTTATTCTTCTAAAGTAATTGGTGCAGGTTATTCCCTGATACCTGATTATACTCAATTATTTTTAGCTGATAATAATTTAAATACCAGCGAGTTTATTTTAACTGTAAACTACGATGGTTTAAAAACACAAAATTACGGAGGTACTACTTTTCTAACCCATTCGCCAGTAGGTGGTTCTATGCCTGCAGCTTCTTTCGGAATTGGCGGTGGTTGGTCCGGTAATCGTGCTACTAAAAACTTGGTTAATTTATTCCCTGATCCAAATGGTACCGGTGATAAACGTGCTGAATTTTATACATCAGGACAAAACTTAGAAATTAACAGTATCCCTACATTTACTGATGGGTATGCTGTTGCGAAATTTAAAAATTTGACACGTTCCGGTGCATTGGGACAAAGTTTAGACTTTTCTGATATTGATTTTCCTTTGTTCCGTTTAGCTGAACAATATCTTATTTATGCTGAAGCAGCTTTAAATGGCGGAGCAGGTGGTTCTGCAGCTCAGGCATTGACCTATGTTAATTTGCTGAGAGCAAGGGCACAAGCAGCTCCATTAACAAGTCTTAGTTTACAAGATGTGTTAAATGAAAGAGGTCGTGAATTGTATTGGGAAGGGTTCCGTCGTACTGATTTAATTCGTTACAATCAATTTGTAGAAGGAACTTATTTATGGCCTTGGAAAGGTGGTGTTCAATCAGGAACATCAGTGGCATCTTTTAGAAAGTTGTTCCCGATACCATCGGCTGATATTTCATCAAACACAAACCTTGTTCAAAATCCCGGCTATTAATTTTTTCTTATGAACAAATTAAATAACCAAATTAAAATTATCTCTTAAAATAAATTATTATGAAAACATTATTAAAAAAGTTGTTTTTCATAGGCGTAGGAGTAGCGTTGTTTGCGTCTTGCAAAAAAGATCAAACTATGGACTACTATAACGGGGGTACTGCACCGGTATTAACTGCATCGGTATCAGGTACTATCCCTTTGTCTAATGCAAATCAGTCAAATGTTGAAGTTGTATTTTCCTGGACCAATCCAAATTATCAATTTACTACGGGACTAAGTTCTCAAAATGTTTCTTACCTGTTAGAGATTGATACATTAGGTGCAAATTTTACCAACCCTAACAGAATTGCAACTTCTATTAGCCCTGATTTAGGTAAATCTTATGTAGATGCTGTATTAAATGCTGCTTTGACCAATCAAATGTCATTGGTAACAGGTATGAAACATACTATTCAGGTGAGGGTAACTGCTTCAATTAATGGTGTTGCAGCTACTGCTCTTGTTTCTAATGTGTTGCAATTTAGTGTAACGCCTTGGTCTCCACCACCAACGGTTAATCCTCCTACTTCGGGAAAACTGTTTTTAGTTGGTAGTGCAACAGCAGGTGGATGGGGCAATCCGGTTCCTGTGCCATCACAACAATTTACGCAAGTAAGCACAACATTATATACTATAACAGTTCCTTTAACAGGCGGGCAAGAATTTTTATTCATTCCGGTAAATGGCGATTGGAGTCACAAGTTTGCATGTAATAAATCAACCTCACCGCCATCAGGTGATGCAGGAGGTATTTTTGGATATGATTGGAACGATAACTTCCCTGGCCCTACAGTAACAGGTACGTATAAGATTGATGTAAATTTTCAAACAGGGAAATATGCAATCACCAAACAATAAACCGTGTTTTAAACAATCATAAATAAACCATTATGAAATATTTATTAAAACTTTTCCTAACCGTAAGTGTAATCGCTTTTGCTTTTACTGCTTGCGATAAGGTGGGAACTTTACCATCTTATAAATCAGGAACAGCATCTGTATTAACAGCGTCTGCTTCAACAATAGCTCCGGTAATGGCTGATTCAGATAAAACAGTCTTAACTCTAACCTGGACAAATCCAAATTATGCCAATGATTCTACTACTTCAAAATATATAGTGGAAATAGATTCTTCGGGACGCAATTTTTCGAAGGAAGTAACATTTACAGTTACCGGAAAATTAACTACATCATTTACTGCAAAACAACTCAATAATATTTTACTGGGTTATGGATTAGCATATAAAACAGCCTATAATCTTGATATTAGGATCACATCGTCGTATGCTAATAATAATAATCTACTGAAATCAAATACAGTGGTTGTTAATTTTACTACTTACGTTGTTCCTCCAAAAGTTCAACCTCCGGTTAACAATGTATTATTCTTGGTTGGTAGTGCAACTGCCGGCGGATGGAATAATCCGGTACCAACACCTGCACAACAGTTTACCAGATTAGATTCTGTAACTTATCAAGGAACATTTTTCCTGAATGGTGGTCAACAATATTTATTACTTCCTGCCAATGGCGAGTGGAGCCACAAATATGCAGTACAAGATAATTCTGTTACAGGATTAAGTGCCGGCGGTAGTTTTGGTTATAATGTAGGTTCTGCATTTAACAGTAATTTCCCTGGTCCTGCAACAACAGGCATGTATAAAATAACTGTTGATTTCCAACATGGCGTATTTACAGTAGTATCTACGGGAGCTTATGGACTTTTATGGGTTCCGGGCGATTACCAGGGGTGGACTCCTGCAACTGCACCAACACTTGGATCTCCAAAAAATGATGGCAACTATGAAGGTTATGTAAACATTCCAACTGGTGGTACATATCAATTTAAATTAACTAAAACGCCTGATTGGAGTAATGCACTTGGAGATGGTGGTGGCGGTACTTTGAGTGGAAGTGGTGGTAACTTAACTGTACCTGCCGGTGGTTATTATAGAATAATTGCCAATACAACTGCAAATACATGGTCTGCACAAGCAACAAAATGGAGCTTAATAGGAAGTTTTGCTGCAAGCGGATGGAGTACTGATGTTGATATGACTTTTGATGGAACTGCCTGGGTAGGCACCATTACTACAGCTGCCGGTGACCAATTTAAATTCAGAGCCAATCACGATTGGGGAACTAATTTAGGTGAAACCGGAGGAAAAGGCAGCTTATGGTATAACGGCGATAATATTGGTGATGCTTCCAAGAACTTTGCTGTTCCTGCAGGTACACACACAATTAAGCTCATCCTTGGCAATTCGGGATATTACACTTAC
>JAGWPQ010000203.1 GCA_028877045.1 Bacteroidota bacterium
GAAAATATCGGCGTTGCATTTTTAGATATTTCGACCGGCGAATTTTTTGTTGCCGAGGGCGATGAAGAATACATCGATAAATTGTTGCAGAGTTTAAAACCTGCAGAAGTTATTTTTCAGCGCAGTTATCAAAAACATTTTAAAGAAACATTCGGTACAAAATTTTATACCTACACTTTAGAGAGCTGGATATTTGAAGAAGCTTTTGCAACCGAAACTTTATTAAAACATTTTCAAACCATTTCGCTGAAAGGTTATGGTGTTGAAAATTTGCATTACGGCATTATTGCAGCAGGTGCTGTTTTATATTATTTGAAGGAAACAGAACATCCCAATCTGCAACACATCACTGCGGTTCAAAGAATTGAAAGAGATGATTTTTTGTGGATGGATCGTTTTACCATCCGCAATTTGGAAATATTAAACAGCGGCACAGGCGAAGGAAACAGTTTATTAAAAGTGTTGGATAATACCGTTAGTGCGATGGGCGCCCGTTTGCTGAAACGATGGACTGTATTGCCTTTGAAGGACATTAAAAAAATAAATGAGCGGCTGGATGTTGTTGAGATTTTAATTAAAGAAACAGAAGCAAGACATAACTTATCTCAATACATAAAACATTGCGGCGATATTGAAAGATTGGTGAGCAAGATACCGATGAAGAAAATCAATCCTCGTGAAATAATGCAACTCGCCAAAGGATTACAACAAACTGCATTAATAAAAAAAGTTTGCGAATCTTCGTCGAACAGTTATTTAAAAAGATTGGGCGACGGATTGAACACTTGTCATTTTATTTTAGAAAAAATACTGAATGAAATAGTTGAGACACCTCCTGTTGCAGCCAACAAAGGCGGCACAATTAAAGAAGGTGTGCACAAAGAATTAGATGAGTTAAGAAAAATTGCAAGTGGTGGCAAAGATTATTTAATAAATATTCAGCAACGCGAATCAGAAAAAACAGGGATATCATCTTTAAAAATTAGTGTCAATAATGTTTTTGGTTATTATCTGGAAGTAACAAACATTCATAAAAATAAAGTTCCGGCAGATTGGATCCGCAAGCAAACCCTTGCCAATGCTGAACGTTACATCACTCCCGAATTAAAAGAGTACGAAGAAAAAATTACCGGCGCCGAGGATAAAATATTGGCGATCGAACTAGAATTGTACGATCAGTTATTGATTGCATTGCAGGATTATATTTTCCCCATTCAAACAAACGGCAACATCATTGCCATCATCGATTGCCTGATCTGTTTTGCAGAAAATGCGTTGAAGTTTAATTATAAAAAACCACAACTTCATGATGGTTTGGAATTGGAATTAAAAGACAGTCGCCATCCTGTGATAGAAAGAAATTTACCTGTTGGTGAAACTTATATTTCGAATGATATTTTGTTAGATCCTGCATCGCAACAAATCATTATCCTTACCGGGCCAAACATGAGTGGTAAGAGTGCCATACTTCGTCAAACGGCACTCATTACTTTAATGGCACACATGGGAAGCTTTGTTCCTGCTGCATTTGCGAAGGTTCCGCTAACCGATAAAATTTTTACACGTGTTGGAGCCAGCGATAATTTAAGCGGCGGCGAAAGTACTTTCATGGTAGAGATGAATGAAACTGCGAGCATCATCAATAATATTTCTGCACGCAGTTTGATATTGCTGGATGAGATTGGCAGGGGCACATCAACTTATGATGGCATTTCGATTGCTTGGAGCATTGTTGAATTTTTGCATGGCTCTTCATCAGCACCAAAAACTCTATTTGCTACACATTATCATGAATTGAATGAGTTGGAAGAAAAATTACTGAGAGTAAAAAATTATCATGTTACCAATAAAGAAGTTGGTAATAAAATTATTTTTCTGCGCAAATTGGCTCCCGGTGGAAGCACACATAGTTTTGGTATCCATGTAGCAAAAATGGCAGGAATGCCGCCAGACTTAATTGACAGGGCAAACGAAATTTTAAAACAGTTGGAAGAAAGTCGGGAGTCGGAAGTCGGGAGTTCTGAGTCTGAAGTCAAAAGTCAGAAGTCAAAAGTGAATACTGCAATAAAAAATATTTCGGGTCCGCAAATGCAACCTTCCATTTTTGATGAACACACCGAAACGTTTGAAGCAATGCGGAAATTGCTGACTGAAATTGATA
>JAGWPQ010000027.1 GCA_028877045.1 Bacteroidota bacterium
TACTGTTGCACAATTAATACAATGGAATAGTCTGCATAACGATAATATTCATCCCGGTCAAAAGTTAGTGATCATACCCGAAACAAAAGAACAGGTTGCAAATAATACTGCTGTTGATGCTGATAAAACAGTTGAAAAGAAAACAGCTTCGCCGGTTCAGCAACAAACAGCTGTTGTTACAGAAAACAAGTCGCCAGAAAAAAATGTTTTGCAGGCAAGTAACGCTAATAATTCGCAGGAAAACGAATCGGCAGTAAATCCAAAAAATGCGGGCACCGAAGGTTATTTTGCGGCAATGTATCAGGATGGAAAAAACGAATTGTCGGGCGAAGCAGCTACTTTAAAAACTGCAAGTGGCTGGTTGGATAAAAAATATTATGTGCTCATCAATAATATCGATGCAGGAACTATTGTCCGCGTGAATGCAAATAATAAATCGGTTTTTGCAAAAGTGTTGGGTCCTTTGCCCGATGTGAAAGAAGATAATGGTTTGTTATTGCGTATCTGCAATGCTGCTGCGACTGAACTGGGTGCAGCCGATTCAAAATTTGCAGTTACGGTAAATTACTAATTTTATAAACGGTAATTTTCAGGTTGATGGTTCTTTTAATTTCATTATTTGATTAACTGCTAAAACACCTTAAAATGAGAAAGAATATTTTTTTATCCATTGCTGTATGGATCGTTGCATTCACTTCGTTTGCACAAACAGCATCTAAAGCCGTACCTGAATTTCTGCAGGTACATAAATTAAAAGCTACATCGGTTAAGAATCAGGCAATGACCGGCACTTGCTGGTGCTTTGCAACAACATCGCTTGTTGAAAGCGAAAGCAACAGAAAAATTCAGAAAGAAATCGATCTGAGCGAAATGTTTACGGTTAGAAATATTTATATCGAAAAAGCAAAAAATTATATTTTACGCCAGGGCAAAGCACAATTTGGTGAAGGTGGTTTGGGACATGATATGATCAGATCCGTTGCAACCTACGGTGCCATCCCGCTTAGTGTTTATGCGGGTTTGCCTGCAGGACAAACAATGTATAATCATGCTAAATTGTTTACCTCGCTTCAAAATTATTTAGACGATGTTCTTAAAAAAACACCGGTCGATGATGATTGGCTGTTGGGTTATACCAAAATTTTGGACAGCACTTTAAGTGAGCCTCCTGCAAAATTTAATTATCAGGGAAAAGAATACACAGCCAAAACTTTTGCAAAAGAAGTATTGCATTTTGATGCCGACGATTATATCAGTTTAACATCGTTCACGCATGAACCTTACTACAAACCTTTTATTTTACAGGTACCGGATAATTTTTCGAATGGCTCGTTTTATAATCTTCCACTGAGCGAATTAATTGAAGTGACAAAATCTGCCATCAGTAAAGGTTACACGGTTAGTTGGGATGCTGATGTTAGTAATAACGGTTTTAAACAGGGAATTGCATTGGCATTAAATCTCGATCAAAAAATAAAATACAATAAAGATTCCATCACTGCCGATATGCACGAAATGCCTTACACGCCTGCTATTCGTCAGCATTTATATGAAAATCTAACAACACAAGATGATCATCTCATGCACTTAACCGGCATGGAAAAATCGAAAGGCGGTAAAACATTTTTTATAGTAAAAAATTCATGGGGCAAAGTTGGCCCTTGCGATGGTTATATCAATGTTTCCGAATCTTATTTTGCCATCAATACCATCAGTATTGTTTTGCCAAAAGCGGCATTATCAAAAACATTGTTGCTTAAGTTAGGATTTAAAAAATGATGTAACCGGCTGTTGCCCCTGATTCTTTCAGTGAAAGAATCACACACTTGTACACCTTGTTCTGAACTCGACATTTACGCGTTTGTAAAATAAAAAGAGTGAAACAAATTTGTTTCACTCTTTTTATTTTATTTTTTTTCATGATTATTTTTCACGTACTTCTTTCAACTGCATCATCGAAATAATTTGGCGCATATTATTTTCCATTCCTTCAGGACTTCCATCCAAAAATATCACATTGCCCTTCCCGAATTCGGCAAAGTTTTTAATCGCTTCGGTCCACATGCTGAACAAAATAACATTGGTATCTAAGTTTGCTTCTTTCATTTGTTCTGCCGCCTGACTCATTCCTTTGGCCACTTCTTCTCTGAACAAAGCCACACCTTGTCCGCGTAAACGTGCTGCTTCTTTTTCAGCTTCAGCCGAAATTTTAATGGCATTACCCTCGGCTTCGGCAGCTTTTGTTTTGGTTATTAATAGGGCCTGGCCTTCGTTTTCGGCTGCTGCTTTTAAATTATTGCTGGCAACAACCTTACTCATGCTTTCCATGATCACCTGATCGAAAGTGATATCATTGATTTGCAGGTCCTGCAAGTGATAGCCCCATTCTTCCAAAGATTTATCGATTTGTCCTTTTACAAATTCTACGATCTCTCTGCGCAGCAATAAAATCTCAGCTTGTTTTTTTGTTGCAACAAATCCACGGATGCTTCCTTCTACAGTTCTTATCAGTGCCTGCATCAAGTCTTTATCGCTAATGAATTTGAAGGCAACATTTTTTATGTTCACTTCATCCTGGCTGATGACAGAATACAACAACATACTTTTAAAATAAACATTTGCCTGATCGAGTGTTACTGCCTGAAATTCCAGTTCAACCGAACGGTTTTGGATGCTCACAGTTTTATAAACCTGTTCGATGATTGGAATTTTAAAATTCAATCCCGGTCTAAGAATTCGCTGATATTTTCCAAACATAGTTATCACAGCAATTGTTCCCTGATTAACAGTGACCAGTCCGCTAAAAATGATGAAGGCTAAGACAATTACCCACCAAAAATTGATTAAGATATTCATGATTCAAAAATTTCATGTAAGATATTAAATAAAAATAGATAATACACTGTTGTTAGGTTTATATTATTTAGCAAGTTTTGATAAAATATTCTTTTCGAAATATTTTTCATTAATAATCA
>JAGWPQ010000204.1 GCA_028877045.1 Bacteroidota bacterium
AAATCCCAATAGAGCTAATAGCAATAACTCTTTTTACACCTGTTTCATGCATTGCATTCACAATATTCTTTGCCATTATTTCTAAATTACCTGCAAGATTTACATAAACAATATCTTGTCCGTTAATTGCATTTTTTAAAACATCATAATCCATCACATCGCCTTCAACAATATTGTTATTTTGAATTGTTGATTGTTTTAATCTTGCTTTGTTACG
The DNA here is from genome assembly GCA_028877045.1 of Bacteroidota bacterium. Taxonomy (GTDB): domain Bacteria; phylum Bacteroidota; class Bacteroidia; order Chitinophagales; family Chitinophagaceae; genus CAIQDX01. The sequence continues at coordinate 218 of JAGWPQ010000204.1, forward strand.
AAGAAACAATGTAAGCTTCACATTATTTTTTGTTTGCAAGGCTTCAATAACGTAAGGAGCAAGGCTTCCACTTGCTCCAATAATAATAACTTTCATCATCAAAAAGGCTATTTCGTTTGCGGTGTAGGATATCGATCCCCCACGATTTTTATTTTTGTGAGATCGCTTGTTAGTTTACTCAATTCATCCACAGTAAATTCAATGTTTGCAGAGCCAAGATTTTCTTGTAAATGAGCCAACTTAGTTGTACCAGGTATTGGAATGATCCAAGGTTTTTGTGCCATCAGCCAAGCTAATGAAACCTGTGCAGCCGTATATCCTCTTTGATTTCCAAATTCGGTGAGTATATCAATGATACTCCAATTAGCGATAATATTTTCTGATTTATACCGAGGCAAGGTTGGGCGGTTATCATTACTGGCTATATATTTTGTACGTTCATTAATATAACCGGTGAGGTATGCTCTGCTTAATGGGCTATAAGGAACAAAACTGATTCCTAATTCTTCGCAAACAGGAATTACATTTTCCAATGGTTCTCTTGTCATTAAAGAAAATTCACTTTGCAATGCAGTTACAGTTTGTACCGCATGTGCTTTACGAATATTTTGAGGGCCTGCTTCACTTAATCCAAAATGCTTCACTTTTCCTTCTTTGATTAAATCTTTTACTGTACCCGCAACGTCTTCAATCGGAATTTTTGGATCCACTCTGTGTTGATAAACCAAATCAATGACATCCGTCTTTAATCTTTTTAAAGATTGTTCAATCACTTCTCTTATATGAGCAGGATGACTATTCAATCCTCCTGTCATTTTATTGTTTTGGATATCAAATCCGAATTTGCTGCAGAGTGTGATTTTTTTTCTGAATGGTGCAATGGCTTCGCCTACCAATTCTTCATTTGTAAAAGGGCCGTATGCTTCAGCAGTATCAAACAGAGTAACACCCATCTCATATGCTTTTCTGATTAATGCGATCATTGGCTTTTTATCAGGAATAAAACTCCGGTTAAAACTCATACCCATACATCCTAAGCCCAGTGCAGATACTTCAATTCTATCTTTACCAGAACCTAAGAAGCGTGTCTTAGTAATTTTATCAAATGTTTCTGGTTTGTCATTTCTATTGTTTGATGACATGCTAAATGCAGATGATGCAATAAATGAACTGCCTGCTAAAGCGCCTAATTTTAAAAACCCTCTTCTATCTTGAGATTGCATATGATTGCTATTTTGTTTTTTATAATATTTTTAGTGCTGCAAAACACTTGCATGCATTCCAAGTATTTTCCAATTATCTTCCGTATTAGACCTGCTAAATACCTCTAAATAGGAAAGAATAAGTGTTATCTTATTTCCTGATACAGTTACATCAAATTTCCCTTTTCCAATAACAGTGGCAGTATTATTGGATACCGTTACAGTATTTGTTTCAACATCAATACTGTTATGTAAAAAATTACCGCTTTTTAATCTGGTGATATACTGTTTTTTTGTTTGGCTTTCTCCGCTGCTGCCAACTACTATAAATTTTTCATCAAATATTTTTTCGAGAGAATCGATTTTATTCTCTACCTCCCATTTAAATATCTGATCGGATAATCTGAGGATTTCGGTTTCTGTTGAAGTTTGTCCATATCCATTGAAGACGAACAAAATCGCGATGATTGAAAGGAAACTTTTCATTATTATTTATTCTTTATAAATGATAATGTAAAATTCAATCACCATTCATATTTAAAATAACGAAAAGCAAACAATGAATTACGCAAATCAAACATTCCTAAATTTGAGGGGACTTATCTGTACATGTTTTTTAAAGAAGTTATTGAAATGCGTTACTTCTGTAAAGCCTAATGCATAAGCAATTTCAGAAACTGACCATGCGCTATGTTTCAATAAAATTTTTGCTTCCTGTAAAAAACGTTCTGCAATTAATTGTGATGTGGTTTTCTCGGTTGTTTCCTTTACTGCTCTGTTCAAATGATTTACATGCACATTCAATTGCTTTGCATAATCTGATGCAGAACGAAGATTTATTTTTTGATGATTGTCATCAATGGGAAATTGACGTTCTAATAATTCTAAAAATAATGTTGAAATCCTTTGAGAAGCATGAATGGCTTTCTTATCAAAAACTACCGATGGTTCCATCTTCAATGCAAAGTGGATCAGCTCAAATACATTCGTTCTTAATACATCATACTTATGTGTGTAATCAGAATTAATCTCATCAAACATGCGGTCATAAATACTTTGCAATTTGCTTACCTGTTCATCGGTCAATTCAAATATATGGTTACCGTTAGGCTGAAATACCGAATACTGATTCAGGTTTCCGTATTGATGAAAAAAGTGTTGATTAAAAATACAATATGCTCCGCTACGGGTATTATCTAAGTGTTCCCATTTATAAGGAATTTGGGGATTGGAAAAAGATAAAGCCTGTTTCTTTACTTCAACAACCTTATCGGCATAATGCACTTGACTGTTTCCAACCACCAACATAATTTTAAAATAATCCCGGCGTTTATACGGTATAGAAGTGGCATTAGTTCCAACAAGTGGCTCCAGTTTAAATATATTGAAATGCCCCATCTCATTTTTGAGATTATCGGGCATCCAATCAAACTTTCTTTTATAAAAATCTGCTATCGTCTCAACCTTGTTCATGTAGGAAATTTACAAATTTCAAACTACAAAGGAATGAATAGTAAAGAAAACAGAGTAACGAAATTCAAATCAATCATTATGAATTTCAAACAATAGAGGGTTAAGAATCTTTCTATGCAGCACCTTCTGCAGCAAAACCCAATTTACCTACACAAATTTTGAAGTGATAGATTGATAATCAACAATGACTATCAAAATAAAAAGATCAGAAGTTTCCTAAACTTTAGATACAAGTTCGATTCTTTTCGGGACTACTTTTTAAACTGAAACCCATATTGATTAAGGGTTTTGTTGTTATTGGATATTTTCAAGTATCATTCATCGTCCTCTATCCAAAAAAATGGACCACTTCTTTGAGTAGAGATCGGCTGCAATAAAATTCGCATGTCTTACTGAAGCTGTTTTATTATTTCAGAAGGC
>JAGWPQ010000205.1 GCA_028877045.1 Bacteroidota bacterium
CAGCGATCTCAAATCCTTTTAAATAAATTTCTCTCAAGGCTCTTTCACTCACAATTGTGTTGATAGAATTTCTGTTTGTTTCCTGATTGTTTCCTGCGAAGTGTTTGATAGAAGTGCCTACACCATTGGATTCTATGCCATTCACAATAGCTGCGGTTATGTTTCCTGCAACAACAGGATCTTCGGAATAATATTCAAAGTTTCTTCCGCCCAAAGGATTACGGTGAATATTTAATGCAGGTGCCAGCAACACATCAATACCATATTCTTTTACTTCGGTACCAAATGCAGCACCAACTTTTTTGACCAGTGCAGTATCCCATGTTGATGCTAATAAAGTGCCAACGGGCCATGCAGTTGCATAATAAGTTTTGGTTGCATCATTATTTCTGATGGGCGAAATTCTTACACCGGCAGGCCCGTCAGAAACAGTAATGATTGGAATACCAAATTGTTTAAAACCATGTGTTCTTCCGGCAGCACCGGGAACTTTTTCGGGAATATTTTTATCATCTGCATCAATTGGAGGCATCATAGAACTCAATGCAGCTAAGGCACTATCTGTTTTTTTATTTTTCTTATCAGTATTAGCAGTTGGTCCGGGCATGATCATTCCCATGCCGGTCACTAATTTTGCTTTTTGTTCAACTGTCATTGCGGCTACCACTTGTTTAACCGTTGCTTTGGTTAATTGCGGTAATGTTTGTTTTGTTGTTTGAGCAAGTAACATCGCAGGCAAAATCAATACTGTAAAAAGCAGCAATACATTTTTCATTTGGCAAATTGTTTAGCCTGCAAAGTTCTGCTTTACCTTATGTAAATGATTTGACAATTATCAAAAAAAATAACTTAATACTGAGAGCGGATGCGGCTTAATGTTTCCTGTGTGATGCCGAGAAATGAAGCAATGTAGGATAGAGGAACCCGTTGAATGATGCTTGGATTATTTGCCAATAATTTTTCGTACCGCTGCTGCGCTGTTTCGAACTGAATGGAATCCATGCGGTGTTGCGATAAAATAAGCGAACCGGAAATCGCTTTGCGAAACCATCTTTCAATATCGTGGTGCTGATCGCATAAAGTCATTAATTTATCGTGATGAATGCCCATCACCTTTGCAGGTTCTATGGTTTGAACGATTAACTTACTTGGTGTTTGTTTAAAAAAACTGATGATGGAAAAAAAGAATTGATTATCTAATGCGATCCATTCGGTAATTTCTTTTCCATTCTTAAAATAATAAATCCGTGCAACGCCATTTTTAATATAAAAGAGATGATGCGCCACCGCATTTTCGCGAACTAAAAAATGATCTTTTGGCACCGACCATTCCTCCCATGCATGCAGGAATGCATTTTTACTTTCGGGCGAAAGCAAACTTATTTTATCAATTCTTTCAATAAAAGTTTCCAAATTACAATGGTTAGGAAGTCAAGGTAATTATAATTCGAACGAAAGAAAAAAGAAAAGAAATTTTACCATTGATTATCGCCATCGATCAAACCACCTAAACCGCCAAGGATACTTCCTTCTTCTCTTTTTGATACCGTTGCGTAACGCAAAATCCTTCCGGCTAAACGGCTGATTGGTAAACTCTGAATCCATACAATGCCCGGCCCTGTTAGCGTTGCAAAGAATACGCCTTCGCCGCCAAACAAAGTATTTTTTATACCACCAATAAATTGAATATCGTAATTAACAGTTGCAGTAAAACCAACAATACAACCGGTATCGATCTTTAATAATTCACCGGCTTGTAATTCTTTTTGTTGTACATAACCGCTTGCATGCATGAAGGCCATGCCATCGCCATCTAATCGTTCCATAATAAAACCTTCGCCGCCAAATAAACCGGTGCCTAATTTTTTTTGAAATTCGATACCAATGCTTACGCCTTTTGCTGCGCAGAGAAATGCATCTTTCTGACAAATGATCCTGTTACCGAGTTGTTGCAAATTAAGCGGAATAATTTTTCCGGGATAAGGCGATGCAAAACTTACATGTCTTTTTCCCTGAGCAATATTTGTATAAGCCGTCATAAATAAATTTTCGCCTGCCAACACACGCTTACCTGCATTCAATAGTTTTCCAAATAAACCACTGCCTTGATTGTTGCTTCCGTCACCAAACATTGTTTCCATGGCAATGCCATCATCCATCATCATAAATGCACCCGGTTCGGCAATGGCTGTTTCATTGGGATCGAGTTCAATTTCTACATATTGCATTTCTTCACCAACAATGCGATAATCTATTTCGTGATTCTGTATCATATCAATTTATTTTGCAGCAAAAATATTTTTTTCGAAAATAAACGACCACTCTTTTTTGAAGAGCGGCCGTTTTATTTATAACCAAAACCAACTACTCAATTTTTAATTAAAACCAACTTCCGATGAATGCCTCATTTACTTTTTCATTCGCCAATTTTATTGCTCTTCTTTTTCTGTGAATGCGATGACGAACCAATGCTGCAACCATCAACGGTAAAAATAAAATGGTCAATGGCGGAATACCCAGCATGCTGATCCATTTGCCGCCAAACATATTGCGCATCGGCCTTCTTAACCTTTCGGCAATCAAGTACATGCTTGGTACAATTACCAATGTCATAAAAAATGCGAACGATAAACCAAAGATGATGGTCCATGATAAAGGTTTCCAGAATCGTGCACTATCACCACCAATATAAATATGCGGATTTAATTCGGAGAACATTTTTACAAAATCAATGTTAAATCCAACTGCCAGCGGAATCAATGCAAGTATGGCTGCCAATGCAGTTAACAACACAGGAATGATACGCGTTTTACCGGCTTGTATCACTGCTTCTCTTGTCTTCATTCCTCTTGCACGCAATTCATCTGCAAACTCAATTACTAATATTCCATTCTTCACCACAATGCCCGCTAACCCAACAATACCAATACCCGTCATTACTACCGATACTTCCATTTTTGTTATTGCAAAACCAAACATCACACCAATGATGCTGAAAACAATTTCGGTTAAAATAATTACGGCTTTGCTTACCGAATTAAATTGTAAAACAAGAATGAATAAGATCAATACCAATGCAATGATCAAAGCTTTACCAAGGAACGCACCTGTTTCGGCTTGTTGTTCGCCTTCACCAGTTTGTTTGATGGTAACATTATCGGGTTTCTTTTTAAAATCTGCCAGATGTTCTTTAATAACCAGGTTTACGGATGTTGGCGTGTAACCAGATAAAACATTGCTGCGAAGCGTGATAACACGTTTTTGATTTTTACGTTTTACACTTCCCAAAGTGCTGGTGTAATCTACTTTCACCAGATTACTGATCGGAATATGTTTTACGGCGCCACCTGCTGCCATATCGCGGAACACAACATTCATGTTCAACAGATCGATCAAACTTTTTCTTTGTAAAGTATTGTTGCGGATCTGAATTTTATATTCGTCTTTGCCGTCTTTTATTTTTCCTGCTTCTTTACCAAACAATGCTGTACGAATTTGCATACCGATCTGTGCCGATGAAACGCCTTCAATTAAAGCACGTTGACGATCGACGGTTAAACTGATTTCAGGATTGGTCAAGTCGATATCCATTTTTAATTCTTCAACACCGGGCACCTGAATAGAATCTAAATAATTTTTTAAACCAACTGCTGTTTTAATTAAATCATCAAACTCTTCGCTGGCAATTTCAATATTAACCGGAGGATCGGTTGGCGGGCCATTCTTTTCCTGATCAACACTGATCTCTGCACCCGGAATTCCTTTCACCGCTTTACGAATTGAATCTAAATAAACACCTGTTTGAACACCATGACGTTTTTCAAATTCAACAAAAGAAATCTGAATCCTTCCTAATTCGCTGCGTGTACTTCTGTCGCCGCTCGTTGGATCGTTTGCACCCACCGCAACATTGGTGATGATACTTTCAACAACAGGATTGGTAATATTTTTATCGTTGTCGATATGCAACACTTTATTTACACGGTGTTCAACAACATGTGTGATGGAATCGGTATAATCGACCGAAGTACCAACCGGCAATTTCAGATACACATAAATAAAATTGGGATCGCCTTTCGGAAAAAATACTACCGGAACCTTTCTTGCACCAAAGAAAATAAAAGAG
>JAGWPQ010000206.1 GCA_028877045.1 Bacteroidota bacterium
TTGAAAGAATATATTTATCTGCCGCAAAAAATTTATGCTTCCTATAAAAATTGGGTTCCGCCGATTTATATAGATGAATGGAAATTTCATGATCCCAAACACAATAAATCGATTTTATTTACCGATACCATCAGGCTAATTGCTTATAAAAACAATCAGGCCGTTGGCCGCATCATGGGCATCATTCATAAAAAATATAATGAACAACATGATGAACTGACTGCGCGTTTTTTTCAATTAGATTGTATTAATGACCTTACAGTTTCCCATGCATTAATTCAATACTTAGAAAACTGGTCGATTAAAAAAGGAATGAATAAACTGATCGGGCCATTTGGATATTCGGACAAAGACCCTGAAGGTTTGCAAATTGAAGGTTTCGAGTATCTGCCCATCATTGCTACGCCAACCAATCCGCCTTATCTGCAACAACTGGTAGAAGCCGAAAGTTTTATAAAAAAAGTTGATTGTGTTTCGTACAAAATAGATGTGCCCGAAGAACTTTCTTCTGTTCATGAAAAAATATTTCAGCGTATTTGCCAAAATAAAAAGTTGCGTTTGATTGAATTCAACGGCAAAAAACAATTAAAGCCATACATTGTTCCTGTGTTCAGATTAATCAATGAAACCTATGCACATTTGTTTGGTTTTGTTCCGATGACCGAAGATGAAATGCAGCGCATGGCGGTGCAATATATGCCAGTACTGGATCCTGCATTTGTAAAAGTGGTGATGAATGAAAATAACGAGTTGATCGCTTTTGTGATTGCCATGCCCGATATGAGTGTTGGCATTCAAAAAGCAAAAGGGAAATTATTTCCTTTCGGCTTCATTCATATTTTAAATGCTGCAAAAAAAACGAAACAATTAAACCTTTTATTGGGTGCGGTAAAAGAAAAATACAGAGGTCTGGGCATCGATGTTTTGATGGGACAGGCAGTTATTCAATCGACCATACAAAGAAAATTTATTGTCATGGACAGCCATTTGGTTTTAGAAACAAATAAACCAATGTGTGCTGTTTACGAAAACATGAATGGCATTATTTATAAACGTTACCGCGTGTATCAAAAAGACCTGCGATAATTATTTTAAAAATTTATTGAACACAGGAATTTTGAGAAATTCTTTTTTCTCTGTTTGCATTATAAAAGCAATAAATGCAAAGAGTAATACAGTTGCAAGACTTACATTAAAAATACTGTTCCTGTACAAACTGATAATTCCGGCATGAATAAAATACAACAGCACAACGATCACTAAATAGGCTACCAATTTTTTCCAGGCATACGGAATGAAATATTTTTTTTGTCCCCAAACAAAACTCACTACCATCATGCTTCCGTAACAAGCAAAAGTTGCCCATGCACAGGCCATATAACTGAAGTAAGGGATACCAAAATAATTTATAAGTAAGGTAATGCCTGCACCTATCAATGTTATCCAAACACCAACAATTGTTTTATGGCTTAATTTATACCAAACACTCAGGTTAATATAAATGCCGAGAAACATATTCGCCAGCAATAATATCGGCACCACTTTTAAACCCACCCACATCTTGGGGTTGCGGATAAATTGTTTCCAGATATCCAGATACAAAGCCACTGCTAAAAACATAACGCATAAAGTGATCACAAAAAATTTCATCACTCTTGCATAGATCTTTTGTGCATTTTCGTGCGATGCCTGTTTAAAGAAAAAAGGTTCTGCACCCATCCTGAAAGCCTGAACAGAAAGTGAGATCAACAACGATAATTTATAACAGGCCGAATAAATACCCACCTGTGCTTTTGCCGAATTTTCAATCGTTACCGGTGCCCACCATCCCAACATGATCCTGTCGAATGTTTCGTTGATCATTCCTGCAAAACCCGCTACCATCAGGGGCAAACTGTAAATGATCATTTCGCGCCATAACTTCTGATCAAACTTAAATTCAAATCCTAAAAATTCTTTCGACAGAAATAATAATGTAAGTGATGATTGAATAACATTTGCCAGCAACACATAACCAATGGCCCAATCGGCCCTGAAAAATAAACTGCACCAATGATTTGGATTTGCTTTTAACCAATGCGGACAAATGCTCAGGAAAAAATAAATACTCATGATATTCATTAATATGCCACCAACTTTAACCGATGCAAATTTTACGGGTCTCCCATCCTGCCGAAGTTTTGCAAACGGAATGGATGATAATGCATCCAATGCAATAACAGCCGCAGCTAATGAAAGATACTCGGGATGTTGTGTTATTTGCAACAAAACTGATAAAGGATGTTGCAATACAATTAAGACAAGTGATAAAAAAATTGTTGAAAAAATAAGTGAGATGCTTGTTGTATTATACACATCTCTTTTTTCGGCTTTGTTGGCAAACCTGAAAAAAGTGGTTTCCATCCCGTATGTAAAAACAACATTCATAAACGGAATAAATGAATACACAATACTCATTTCGCCGTATTGCGATTCTGTAAATTTATAAGTAAGGTAAGGTGTAAGCAGGTAATTGATAAATCGTGCAGCAATGGAACTAACGCCATACCACATTGTTTGTCCTGCTAATTTTTTTATTCCGCTCAATTAATTAAAATTATGGTTGCTAAAGTAAACATTAATGATAATGAAAAATGATTAGGGCATTTTTTACATCAACATTAATAATCATCAGGCCTAATTTTTTTCCTGAACGATTTATTAAATGAATCTTTCTTTTTTGATTCCAAACGTTTTTCTTTTGATACTTTTGAAGCCTTGGTTGCAATTCTTGATTTCTTTTTGATGAGCGATTGATTTACCAATTCATTCATCTTCGCAATCACTAATTCTTTATTGCCCAACTGTGTTCTTTCGGCCTGAGACTTAACCAGCAACTCGCCTTGTTTATTTATCCTTTTCAATAGTTTCGAAAAAATAATTTGTTTCTTTTCATCATCCAATAATTGAGATGCTGCAATATTCCATCTGCCTTCCACCATCGTCTCCACCTTGTTCACATTTTGTCCGCCGCTGCCACCGCTGCGTGCCGTTTTAAATTCAATTTCATTTCTAATATCTATCTTCATTTTATAAAATTAAGCGAAAAGATGAGAGCAGTAATTCAAAGAGTGAGCGAATGTTCTGTAACTGTTGATGAAAAAATTGTTGGCAGCATTTCAGCCGGACTTTTGGTACTGCTGGGCATTGAAGATGCCGATACCGTTGAAGATATTGAATGGCTGAGCAATAAAATAATTAACCTTCGCATTTTTAATGATGAAAATAATGTGATGAATAAAAGTGTGATCGATATTGATGGATCAATTTTATTGGTAAGCCAGTTTACCTTGCATGCTTCTACAAAAAAAGGAAACCGCCCATCCTACATTAAAGCGAGTAAGCCTGATGTCGCCATACCGATTTACGAAAAGATGATCGAACAGTTAGAAAATGATTCCCGCAAAAAAATACAAACCGGAATTTTTGGCGCCGATATGAAAGTGAGATTATTAAATGATGGCCCGGTGACGATTGTGATGGACACGAAGAATAAGGAATAGTTTGATTACACGAATTTTATCGAATTACACGAATTAAATCGATAAGCTATGACCGATATTTTATTCAAAGATGAATCATTTAAAATTATTGGTATTTGCATGGAAATCCATAGCACACTGGGTTTGGGGTTGAAAGAAATAAACTATCAGGATGCGATGGAAATTGATTTTCTGGAGAATAATATTCCTTTCCATCGCGAAAAAAGATTTAAAGTAAGTTATAAGAATAAAGTTTTACAACATCCTTACATCGCAGATTTTATTGTATACGATTCCATTGTACTGGAAGTAAAATCCGTGTCAGCAATAATTGATTCCCACATTGCCCAAACAATTAATTATTTAATGGTGTCGGATATGAAACTTAGAATAATCATAAATTTTGGAGAGAAATCTTTAAAATGGCAACGAGTTGTTTTATAAAACCAATTCGTGTAATTCGCAGAAATTCGTGTAATAAAGTAAAGTATTAAAAAATAAATCATGACAATTGATCAAGCACAACAACAAGTTGATGAATGGATAAAAACCGTTGGTGTACGCTATTTCAGCGAGTTGACCAATCTCGGGATATTGATGGAAGAAGTTGGCGAACTATCGCGTTTGATGGTACGTAAATACGGCGAACAATCTTTTAAAGAAAGCGATAAAAA
>JAGWPQ010000207.1 GCA_028877045.1 Bacteroidota bacterium
CATTCAATCCTAATACCTACTATTATGGAATGAACGGCCAACAGGTTTATGCATATACTCCTGCAAGCCTGGTTAACCCTAATCTGAAATGGGAAACAACCATTAACCGTAATGCCGGAATTGATATTGCATTTTTAAGAAGCAGATTAAATTTATCGGTTGATTATTATAGTAATTCAACTTCCGACTTGTTAATAAATACACCGATCGCATCTTCTTATGGTTATTCAAGTCAATTGCAGAATATCGGTTCTACCAGCAATAAAGGTTGGGAGTTTCAATTAAATGCGGTCATTGTTCAGAAAAAAGCTTTTCAATGGAACGCGAATTTTAATATTTCCTTCAATCAAAACAGGATAGAAAGTTTAGCTCAGGGACAAACATCATTCTTAACTACTTCTGGTTGGGGTGTATCGGGACAACCTGCAGATTATATAGTTAAAGTTGGACAATCTGTTGGTACAATGTATGGATTTGTTACCGATGGTTTTTATAAAGTAAGTGATTTTGATTATAACTCAACTTCCAAAACGTATACTTTAAAAACAGGTGTCGTTTCCGATGCAGCGATCATTGGGCCACCTCAACCGGGTATGTTGAAATTAAAAGACCTGAATGGTGATGGTGTAGTTGATTTAAACAATGACAGAACAATTATCGGAAATGCTAATCCCAAATTTCAGGGAGGTTTAAATCAGCAATTTGTTTACAAAAATTTTGATGCAAGCATCTTTGTAAATTTTGTTTACGGCAATAATATTTATAATGCCAACAAGATCGAATTTACAAATGGTTATACTCCAAATTCAAACTTATTAGCGATCATGCAAGACCGCTGGAGAACTGTTGATAATACAGGTGCTGTTGTAACAGACCCCACTGCATTAACTGCTTTGAATGCAAATGCAAAAATATGGAGGCCATTAACAAGTTCAGGCGCATTCTATCTGCATTCATGGGCAATTGAAGATGGTTCTTTCTTACGAATCAATAATGTGAGTTTAGGCTATACTATTAGATCAAGTAAATTAAAAACTGCCGGTATCAGCAGATTGCGTTTCTATACAACAGTCAATAATCTTGCAATATTCACAAAATATTCGGGTTACGATCCTGAAGTGAATGTTAGATATTCTAATCCGCTTACTCCGGGACTTGACTATTCAGCGTATCCAAAAGCCAGATCAATCATATTTGGAGTAAACGTATCATTTTAATTGTAAAATAAAAGAACTTGTATATGAAAAATATTCGTAAAAATAAATTGTTTATAATAGTAATTGTACTGAGCATCATTAGCATCAGCTCTTGCAAAAAATATCTTGATCAGCAGCCAACAACCTCTTTCGGCCCTGACTTTGTTTTCAACTCAGTTCCTAATGCATATAAAGCATTGGCCGGTGTGTATAGCCGGTTAACAGGCGATCAGGGATATGGCATTCGTTTAAGTTTGTATTATACTGTTGATAATGATGAAACACAAGGACCAACAGGAGCCGGTGATAATGACCGCAGAGATATTGCACGTTATGCAGCCACATCGGGTAATGCACAATTAAATAATCCGTTCTTACAATTATTTCAGGGAATCGAGTTTGCAAATATCTGTATCGCAAATATTCCTGCCATGTCGCAATACAGTGGTTCTAAACAATTGCAAAGAATGTACGGTGAAGCATTAACATTAAGGGCTCAATTTTATTTCGAAGCCATTCGAAATTGGGGCGATCTTCCTGCCAACTTTCAACCTGCGGCAGTTGTAGCACTTACAAACCCTTTACCAAAAAGAGTTGACAGAGATACTTTATACAATCATATTTTAAATGATCTTTTGATCGCGGAAAGCGTTGTTCCCTGGAGAAGTGAATTAGCTTCCATTGGCGATCCATCGGATGAACGCATCACAAAGGGAACAGTAAAAGCATTGCGTGCAAGAATCGCATTGTTCCGCGGTGGTTATTCATTACGTAATACTACTGCAACGATGTCAAGAACATCCGATTATTTGACTTATTATCAAATTGCAAGGAGCGAGTGTAATGACATCATTAATTCGGGGCAGCATGCATTAAATCCAAGTTACAGGTCTCTGTGGAAAGACAATGTATGTGCTCATACCATGAGTGATACTTATGGTGAATTGATGTTTCAGGTTAGTGCAACAGGAAGTACCGGTGTAGCTGATACTAAGTTGGGTTATTACAATGGACCAACAGTAAATTCTTTAGGAAATAAAAGCATTAATATTTTGCCGACCTATTTTTATTTATTCGATTCAACCGATCTGAGAAGAGATGTTACCTGTTGTCCATATACAGTAGGTGCCGATGGCATTACAAAAACAGGCGTTGCTATCACTGCTATCAATGACGGTAAGTATAGAAGAGATTGGATAACTAATCCGGTGATCTCCCCGACAAGTGCTGTTCAATATCTTAGTTTGAAATGGCAGATCATTCGTTATTCGGATGTTTTATTGATGTTCGCAGAAGCTGATAATGAAATAAATGCCGGACCAAGTGCAGCTGCATACAATGCTATCAATATGGTAAGAAGAAGAGGCTATGGTCAAAGTATTTCAGCAACGAATCCAACTGTAGATCTGCCTTCCGGCTTATCGCATGACGCATTTTTTGCAGCAATAGTAAAAGAGCGTTCATTGGAATTAGGCGCCGAAGGTGTAAGGAAATATGATCTGATCAGGTGGAATTTATTAGGCACCACTTTAGCAAATACAAAAACCGCATTGACTAATATGTCTAATCTGGTTGCTCCTTATAATAATTATCCCGTATCCATGTTTTATGTTACAGGTACAAAAGCGGATGATTATACGATTTGGAAAAACTCATTATATACAAAAGCACCAACAAGTACGCCATCCGGTACATCAAAAGTTACATGGATGGGTGTAGCCGGTACTACTAATGCAATTTATGCAACTGCATTATCAAGATTTGCAACAGGATTTACTGCAAATAAATCTGAGTTGTTGCCAATTCCGCAACCGGCCAGAGATGCAAATATTAACCTGACTCAAAATCCAGGGTATTAATAAATGTTGATTGTTTACAAAAAGATGCATCAACCAATATTTGAATTGATGCATCTTTTTATTTAAAAATATACTATGAGGAAAAAATTTATTTCGATTCTGATTTTGGGTTTGATGTCATTCATGCCGTATCAACATCATATCACGATCTGGATGATCGGTGATAGTACCATGTCGATCAAAGAAACAAAAGCATATCCCGAAACAGGATGGGGAATGCCGTTTGTTTATTTTTTCGATTCGTCTGTAACCATTGAAAACAGGGCAAAAAATGGCAGAAGTACCAAAACATTTATATCAGAAAAATTATGGCAACCTGTTGCAGGAAATATGAAAGAAGGCGATTATCTTTTTATTCAGTTCGGACATAACGATGAAGTAAAAGAGAAAGTTGACCGGTATACCACGCCAGAAGAATTCGAAAAAAATTTACTACTGTATGTTCAGTCAGCAAAAAATAAAAAAGTAATTCCTGTTTTAATTACGCCGGTATCGAGAAGAAACTTCGACAGCGCAGGCAACATCAAAGAAACACATTTAATTTATTCGGCCATAGTTCGAAAAGTGGCGAAAGAACAAAATGTGATCTTAATTGATCTGGATGAAAAAAGCAGAACTCTGTTTCAAAAGTTCGGAGATCAGCAATCAAAATTATTATTCATGCATTTAGATTCTCTGGAGCATCCCAATTATCCGGCAGGAAGAAAAGACAATACACATTTCAATGAATTAGGTGCCCGAAAAATCGCTGAACTTGTGTTGGAAGAAATCAAAAAACAAATTCCTGATCTTACCGGAAGAATAGTTGTACGCCCCGTTAAATAAAACAGTATGAAGAATATTTTATTTCTTTTAATTATTTTTTCTTTTGTTCAAGTAAATTCACAAGAAAAAATAATTGTTGCACAGGATGGAACAGGAACATATACATCTGTACAGCAGGCAATCGATGCCATCCCTTCGGGCAATTCAAAACCAGTTACCATCTTTATTAAAAAAGGAATTTACAAAGAGAGAATAATTGTTGATGCAAGAAAAAATTTCATCAACCTAATTGGAGAAGATAAAGAAAATACCATTCTCACTTTTAACAATCATGCCGGTACAAAATTAGAAAATGGTGACACCGTAAATACCTGGACTTCGGCTTCGTTCTTTGTGTATGCCGATGATTTTCGTGCAGCGGATATTACTTTCGAAAACAATGCAGGATTTACTGCAGGACAAGCAGTCGCATTGCGTGTTGAGGGAAACAGGGCTTCCTTTTTTAATTGTAAGATGATCGGTTTTCAGGACGTATTATTCTTAAGTGGCAGCGGTGTAAAACAATTTTTTAAAGATTGTTATATTGAGGGTACCACCGATTTTATTTTTGGCGCAGCAACGGCCGTGTTTCAAAACTGTCATATTCACAGCAAGAAAAATTCACACGTTACTGCCGCATCAACCAACAGCATCATTCCTTTTGGTTTTGTTTTTTTTAATTGTAAACTCACTGCCGATAGCGCCATTAATAAAGTTTCGTTGGGTCGCCCGTGGAGTCCCACTGCAAGTGTAACTTATATCAATTGTTGGTTAGGAAATCATATTGTTCCCGAAGGTTGGAATAATTGGAAGAATCCTTCAAACGAAGCTACAGCAAGGTTTTCTGAGTATCACAGTTCCGGCCCCGGTGCAAATATTGATGCACGAGTCAAGTGGAGTAAGCAATTGACCGATGAAGAAGTAAAGCATTATACTATTGAAAATATTTTAGGTAAGTGGAAGCCATGATTTTGTAACCAACAATATTACTGCTATGGTGCTCCTGTTGCGTCGCACACTTGTACGTTTTGTTCTTTACTCAGCATTGACTGCGTCTTTTATTTTCTCTTTCGAAAAAATTAGTGCACAAAAAAATAATCTCTCAAAAGTTTGGGTGGCAGATAATGGAGATGGTACTTATAAAAACCCGATCATTCATGCCGACTATTCCGATCCTGATGTGATACGGGTTGGAAATGATTTTTATATGGTTACATCAAGTTTCGATGCAGTTCCGGGTTTGCCCATATTGCATTCAAAAGATTTGGTTAACTGGACGCTCATCGGTCACGCATTAAAAAAACAAATTCCATTTGATCATTTTTCTAAAACACAACATGGCAATGGGGTATGGGCGCCTGCTATTCGTTATCACAATCATCGGTTTTATATTTTTTATCCCGATCCTGATTTTGGTATTTATATGATCACATCTCAAAAAATAAATGCCGATTGG
>JAGWPQ010000028.1 GCA_028877045.1 Bacteroidota bacterium
ACACACATGAATGAATTCCTGAACAGTGTTTGGGACTTGATAGATATTACCGTAACTGATTATTTAAAAAGAGATTTTTCTCACCTGCAAATTAATTTTGGTTGTACCGGCGGCCAACACAGAAGTGTGTATGCGGCCGAACAAACGGCAAGGCATTTACGGAATAAATATAAAGTGAAAGTGATGTTGCAGCATACAAATGAAGAGAATTGGAGAAACACCCCCTAACCCCCTGAAGGGGGGATGAAAATGTTTCAAAATAAATTATTAAATACATGATGAATTTACAGGAGTTTAAAAAAACAAGAATGTTATTTTATAAAACGCAATGCAAATGAGTAACGTTTACAACTCCCCTTCAGGGGTTGGGGGTATGAGGGGTATGATATTAGCAGCCGGATTAGGGACAAGGCTGAAACCTTTTACCGACAAGCATCCCAAGGCATTGGCTGTTGTTAATGGGAAGAGTTTATTGCAAAGGAATATTGAATACCTGCAACAATTTGGGATCAGAGAAGTAATCGTGAATGTGCATCATTTTGCTGATCAGATAATTGATGCGGTAAAAAAAAATAATGGCTGGGGAAGTGTTGTCTCAATCAGTGATGAAACAAATGAAGTATTGGAAACCGGGGGCGGTTTGCAAAAAGCAAGCTGGTTTTTTAAAGAAGATTTTGTGTTGATGAATGTTGATATTTTAACTGATCTTGATCTGCAGGCGATGATCGGTCAGCATAAAAAAAATAATGCTTTGGCAACTTTGGCGGTGACCGAAAGAAATACATCGCGTTATTTTTTATTCAATCAGCAGCATGAATTATGCGGATGGAAAAACATTAAAACGGGAGAAGAAAAAATAAGGCGCAATGAAAATGATCTACAGCAAAAAGCTTTCAGCGGCATTCATGTCATCAATCCTACAATATTTTCATTCATCAAACAGCAGGGAAAATTTTCGATGGTGGATGTTTATTTAAGTTTATGCGCCGATCATTCCATTCAATATTTCGATCACTCACAATCAAAATTTATTGATGTGGGAAAGCCCGAAAGCATTGCCACTGCAGAAGCAATGTTTAAATAAGATAACCATTAAGGAGTTAAGGTGCATTAAGATTTTGCTTAACTATTCTTAATTTCTTAATGGTTAAATTATCAACTATCACCCATGAACCATGAGCTATGACCTATCTACACTTTTATATAAATCTTTTTCTTATCCAAAACATAAACAATACTCCAGTAAAAAATGATCATTACGATGGCATAAACTAAAGATCCAACGCGCAGATCGGTGGCAACATTTTTACAAATATGTTCGTAGAACCAGCCGAACGGAGACAAATAAATTGGTTTACCCGCAGCGTTAAAACCATCGGTAATTCTTATTAATCCTAACAATCTTGGCAGGAAGCCGCTCAATACAAAAATGAATAATGGATTTTTTCCAAACACATCAAAGAACTTGCTCCATGCACCTTTTGCTTCTTTGAATTCAATTAAATAAATCATTACCGAAATAGTGATCATGGCCAGACCGGTTGTATAAATGGTATAACTGCTGGTCCATATTTTTTTATTGATAGGGAAAACCATATCCCAACAATATCCTGCGAAAACAAAAACAACGCCGGTAATCAGTAAATGCGAAAGCATTTCGTACGACTTTCCTTTTTGCTGAATATACTGACCAACCAAATAACCAAATATCACCTGAACGATTGCTGTTGTGGTGCTTGCCAATCCTTCGGGATCAAAAGCAACACCCTCGCCTTTATAAACATGTGCGATCCCAAAAAGATTGATGTCTAATTTTGTTCCGAAAAATCCTGATAAACTGTAAGGATCATTTGCATTGCCTGATAATAAACAGATCACCCAATACCCTAACAATAAAATGCAACTGATGAAATAAGCACCTTTTGTTTTAAAAAAATATACGATCAATGTGGCAAATAAATAAGCCAATGCAATTCGTTGCAATACACCGAGCATACGAATACCTGTGATCATTCCGCCGTTGGTTAACCATGTCCATGATTTAAATACCAATTCGTTTTTTGCATTGTACATCACAAACGGACTCCAGTTTAATAATAAACCGATCACAAAAATGAGTATCGCTCGTTTAAATACTTTTTTTAAAAAATAAGATGTTCCCTGTTTTTCAAATCTTGGCATTACAAAACTCATTGCATTTCCAACTGCAAATAAAAAGAATGGGAATACCAGATCTGTAGGTGTACAACCATGCCAGGTGGCATGTTCCAGCGGCGAAAAAATATGTGCCCAACTGCCCGGGTTATTGACCATGATCATCAATGCAACAGTAGCGCCGCGGAAAACATCTAACGAATAGTAACGTTGATTCATAAGGCAAGTTTAGGATTTGAAGATATTAAAAACTATTTGTGTTTTCATATTTGTTTGATGACTTGATATTCGACACTTGAATTTAATCAGTCTTATTTTTTTTAAATGGAAAAGATGTTTGCAATGCATTCCAAAAACGTTGTTTATTACTTATTCTATTTTATGGTCAAGTATATTTAATTTTGACCAACTATTTCTATCGTATGAATGATAGAAATTCGTACAATAAAAAATAATTATGAAAATAGGAATAGTTGGTTTGGGTTATGTTGGTCTGCCGCTGGCCTGTTTATTCGCAAAAAAATATGATGTTGTTGGGTTTGATATCAATGCACAAAAAGTCGAATCATTAAAAAAGAATATTGATTATACCAATGAGTTGGATGCGGATGCTTTAAAACAAAAGTCTCTTTTTTTTACGAATGATCCATTGCATTTAAAAGGATGCAATGTGATCATTGTTGCAGTGCCTACCGATATCGACAAACAAAATCAACCCGATTTATTTCCATTACGATCTGCTGCATCCACCATTGGCAAAATACTGGAAGTTGGCACCACGGTTGTATTTGAATCAACTGTTTACCCCGGACTGACAGAAGAAATTTGTATTCCTGTTTTGGAACGTGAAAGTAATTTGGTTTGGAAAAAAGATTTTTATGTGGGCTATTCGCCTGAAAGAATTAATCCGGGCGATAAAACAAGACCGCTGCATAAAATCCTGAAAATAGTATCGGGCGATACGCCAAAGACATTGGCTCTTTTATCTGAATTATATGGCTCTGTTATTGAAGCAGGAATTTATCAGGCACCCGATATTAAAACAGCAGAAGCAGCAAAAGTTATTGAGAACGCACAACGCGATCTGAACATCGCATTTATGAATGAATTGGCAGTTATTTTCGACAGGATGAATGTGGATACCAGGGAGGTGTTGAAAGCTGCAGCCACTAAATGGAACTTTCTTACTTTTGAACCCGGACTGGTGGGCGGTTATTGTATTGGAGTTGATCCTTATTATCTTACGTTTAAGTCGGAGCAATTAGGATACTCGCCACAGGTCATTCATTCGGGCCGGCATCTGAACAATGATATGGGAAGTTTCATTGCAGATAAAGTGATGAAGGTGTTGAGTGATCAGGAAAAAGCGATAGAAAAATGTAGAGTGCTTATATTGGGTTGTTCGTTTAAAGAAAATGTGGGTGAAGCCCGTAATTCGAAAGTGTTTGATATTGAGAAGGGATTGAAAAAATATCATGTTGAAACAGATTTTGTTGATCCGTATGTTGATGTAGATACTTTAAGCTTAAAAGGCTATCGTGTAAAAAAAGAAATTGATGCAACTAAAAAGTATGATGCGGTGATACTTGCAGTAAAACACGATGCGTTTAAAAACTATTCACTCGATTTTTTACAAACTGTTTCAGTTGCGGGTGAGTTGAATTTATTTGATGTAAAAGCGTTTTTCAATAAAGAGGATGCTATTGAGTATTGTAAGTTTTACTGGCGGTTGTAAGATCGTGCAGAAGAAAAAATATAAATGATAAATTGACATCGTAATTATTATAAAGTGTAACTATGAAGAACATTCTTATTACAGGTGGTGCAGGTTTTATTGGTTCGCATGTGGTGCGTTTATTTGTAACTAAATATCCGCAGTATAAAATTGTAAATCTTGATGCATTGACCTATGCAGGCAATTTGGAAAATTTAAAAGACATTGATCATTCCTCTAATTATTTTTTCGAAAAAATAAATTTGCTGGATGCAGCAGCATTGGAAGATGTTTTTGAAAAACATCAGATCACCGATGTTATTCATCTCGCAGCAGAATCGCATGTTGACCGTTCCATTGTTTCGCCGCTTGATTTTGTTTATACCAATATTATCGGCACTGTTAATTTATTAAATGTTGCAAGAACCAGCTGGAAAGCGGATTACAGCCAACATTTATTCTATCATATTTCTACAGATGAAGTGTATGGTGCATTAGGTGCGACAGGTTTGTTTACTGAAACAACACCATACCATCCCAACTCGCCATACTCGGCCAGCAAAGCATCTTCCGATCATTTTGTGAGGGCTTATGCCGAAACGTATCACATGCAAACAGTTGTTTCAAATTGTTCTAATAATTATGGTCCTTATCATTTTCCCGAAAAATTAATTCCGCTCTTCATCAATAATATCATCACCAAAAAACCTTTACCGGTTTATGGTGATGGATTATATACACGCGATTGGTTGTATGTAAAAGATCATGCATTGGCGATCGATCTTATCTTTCATAAAGGCAAGCCCAACGAAACATATAATATCGGCGGGTTTAATGAATGGAGAAATATTGACCTGATCAAATTGTTGTGCAAATTGATGGATGAGAAATTAAATCGTGAAAAAGGTGAGAGCGAAAAATTAATTACTTATGTGAAAGACAGACCGGGGCACGACAGGCGCTATGCGATTGATGCAACAAAGATCAATAAAGAATTAGGATGGAAACCAACCGTAACTTTTGAGCAGGGACTGAGTGAAACAATAGATTGGTTTTTGCAAAACACCGAATGGTTGGAACATATTACCAGCGGCGCTTACGAAAAATATTATGATTCGATGTATACGAATAGAGTTTAAAAGTTTAAAAGGTTCAAGAGGTTCAAAAAGTTTAGATCAGTCAACCTCAATCAACCTTATAAACTTCTTAAACCTTTTAAACTTGTTTTATGAAAGTAGAAGAAACCAAACTAAAAGATTGCTTTATTATTCGTGATACGGTTTTCGAAGATCCCCGTGGCTATTTCTTTGAAAGCTTTAACCAGCAAAGGTTTGCGAGTTTGATAGGATTGAATGTTTCGTTTGTGCAGGACAATCAATCCAAATCTACACGCGGCGTTTTGCGTGGCATACATTTTCAGCAGGGCGAACATACACAGGCAAAATTAGTTCGTGTGTTAGAAGGAAGGGTGTTGGATGTTGCTGTTGATTTAAGAAAAGATTCGCGAACATTTGGTCAGTGGGAAGCAGTAGAATTAACCGGCGAAAACCATGTTCAGTTTTTTGTACCGCGTGGCTTTGGTCACGGTTTTGTTGTGTTGAGCGATACTGCCACTTTCTTTTA